>NZ_JAHHPN010000688.1:0-7925 GCF_024606325.1 Endozoicomonas sp. ONNA1 | reverse complement strand
GTATTACCGGACTGTCCTGCCACTGCGCCTCTGGGTTGACCGGGTGTGTACTCAATCCTGACGGAATCATCCTGAAAGGATTGAAAGCTCATAGCTACCCCGCCATATTGGCAATCAATGCAATGTTGAATAATCAGCGCCATGGGTTGAGGGATACCCTCGGGACAGACTTCAGGACGATAACCTGAGGCCATAACCTTAAGGCAGGTACGAAAAACATCCTCTTCTCCCTGAACTTCCGAGAGGTATTTGCCTGCCTGGGCATTGCCGTAGTTATCTTCGTTGATGCCAGAACTGCGGACAATCACCGGCTGTGATATGAAGGGTCCGTCCAGCTGACAGCGCAGACCCCTGACATGCCGGGCCGCTTCAGAATCTTTAACCTGTTCGTAAAAGTCATGACTGGCAATAAATTTCGCCAGACCCGCCAGCCCGTTATCCCTTTTGGTCTGCTCTGAAGGTGGCAAGGCATTGAAGTATTCCCTGATGTTCTTCAGGCTGGTCTCTGGCCCCAGTTCATCGACTATATCAGGACAATAAGGGGCTATACGAAGAGTATCCAGAAGGTGTTGTTCAAGAGCATTCGTCGTCTGGGCTGTAACACTTCTGAAGGGTGGAACAGGTAAACTTGCTTCCTGCATACGCCGCAAAAACATCCCCTTGCCCCCAAGTTGTTGCCGGTTGGAGGGAGAGTTGTCATTAACCTGGTTTAGTGGGGTTGAAATATGTATACGGCAGATTCGATTGGCTAGTGGCGTTTGACAGGGAAAGATAATGGCATTAAAGGAACTGAAATATCTTTTGGGTAAACGGTTAGCCCCGTTAGCTGGAATGAGAGTCCCGGTATTCTGATTTGGATTCGTTGTCGGGATTTGATGATTTGAACGATCAAAATGAGCGTGTAACCCAGACATCCCTCTGATGTTTATGTTCTTCTTCCAGACCGGCATCTGCAAGCACGTTGCCATATTAAGTGACCGAAGCCATGTCGACGCCCTTATCATTCTCTAGTTCTCCATTCACCTATTTCAGACCATCTTGATGTACCGAGATGATTGCCAGTACAAGTTTTTTATCATTTCGCAACCGTTGTCTGGCATATAGCGGATCATTAGCAAGTAATATCAAGATACCCGTCTCATGCCAGTATTCATCTATAATCCGACGGCTGTGCGTTAAGAAATTATTTTTATTTCGACAATGATGTTTTTATAAAGTTCAACCGTCAGCCTGGAACACACAATTTAATCAGGGTATAAAAATTCAGCCGTTCAGATGCCAACAAGAACACTCATGAGCAGACCATGACAGGCCCTGAAAACCAAAGAGTGAAGCACTCTTGCCGATAGAGACATTGTTCGGAAAACAGTCGGGACTTGATGCCAGACCCGGCTTCCAAAACAATAACAATGGTCAGCCTTTACAGCTCACCAGGTAAATGGCACTCTGAGCTCATGAAAAACAAGATCATCATTGCAGACGACCACCCATTATTCAGAGCCGCATTACAGGCAGCTCTGCGTCAGGGGCTGGAGAGCCCTGAAATTTATGAAGCCGGATCTATCGCAGCCTTGCAGAATATCCTTGAACAAGTGCTGTCTCCTGATTTGATCCTTCTTGATCTCAACATGCCGGGTGCTCATGGCCTTTCCGGCCTGATCTTTCTGAGGGGGCAATATCCTCAAGTCCCGGTTGTTATTGTTTCCGCTTCTGAGGATTCGCAGATCATCCATCGCTCCATGCAACACGGCGCCCATGGATTTATCCCGAAATCCTCGCCACTGGATGTTTTGAAAAATGCCGTGACCCAGGTGCTTGAAGGTGATAACTGGTTACCGGAATGGCTGCCCGAACTGCCAGAACAGGGTCAGGGATCAGAACTGGAACTAAAGCTCGCCGCATTGACACCACAACAATTCAGAGTACTGGGAATGATCAGCGAGGGACTGTTGAACAAACAGATTGCTTATGAACTGGAAGTATCAGAAGCCACTGTAAAAGCACATGTCACAGCCATTTTCAAAAAGCTGGGCGTTCGCAACAGAACCCAGGCAGTGATTGCCATGAATGAGCTGGAAATTGATCAGCCCTCCGCAGGTGATGACGGCCCATCTACCACTCACGCTTAATCTACTCATGGCTCAAAAAGGACTCTGGCAGGCGCCGTGAGCGATGACATCAAGGCTCTGAGTGAGGCAGGTTTGATCGGTTTTCCCATCAACTTGATATCCTGATCACGACAACGGTCACGAACACTGTCCTGTTTATCGGCAGTAATAAGAATCGCTGGCAGAAACAAAGACGACAGTTTACGTAATTCTCCGGTCAGCTGGATGCCATCCATACAATCATCGAGGCGGTAATCGATCAGCATAACATCTGGCAGCCCACACTCTTCGACAACCTTAAATGCTTCTTTCACACTACCGGCAGAATTGACCTGACAACCCCAGCGGGTCAGCAAGCTTTCCATGCCCAGCAATATTTCTGGTTCGTTATCAATGCAAAGTACCGTCATTCCACTCATGTTTTTTTTGGATGCCGCTCTTGAAGGAATCTGCCTGACTATTTTGGCCTCTGCGAGAGGCACCCGGATGGAAAAGGTCGTACCCGCATGCTCACGGGATCTCAACTCGATGGATTGATGCAGCACTGCGGCAATTCCACGGGCAATAGAAAGCCCCAAACCCAGCCCTTTTTCGCCCTGGTGTAGCCGCTCAAATTCTCCGAAAATAGCGGATTGCAATTCCTCCGGTATACCAGAACCATTGTCTCTGACCTCGATACACAGCTCTCCCGAACGCTCTCTGCAACACAGCATGACTTTCCCTTCCTGATCGTTACAGTAGCGGAAAGCGTTCGTGAGGAAATTCTGTAACACCCTTCTTAACAAAACCGGATCACTGTGTACCCAGACGGACTGCTGAACTACTCTAAAGCTCAGATAATTTTCCTGTGCCAACAAGTCGAACTCAGCTTTCAAAGGGTCCAGAATTTCAGCCAGCGGAAAGTCTCTGAAATTCGCCTTAAGCTTACCAGCCTCCAGACGGGATAAATCAAGCAGATCCTTGATCAGTTCTTCTGCAGATTGAAGAGAACTGTTCAGATGACTGGACAGTTGCTTGTGTTCAGTCTCCGTCAGACTGGAATCCAGAGTAGAAGCGAACAACCGGGCGGCATTCATAGGCTGCATCAAGTCATGGCTAACAGCGGCAAAAAACTTGGATCTCAACCGATTTGCCCGTTCTGCAGCCCCCTTGGCACTCATCAACTCACGGTTCAGGCGATGCAACTCACTGGTTCTTTCCTCAACCCTTTGCTCCAGACTTTCGTTGATTTCTTTCAGGGCTGTTTCTACCTGACGAAACTCGGTGATGTCAGTAAAGCTCATTACAAAGCCTCCGCCTGGCATCGGATAACCCCGAGTTTCAATGACCCGATCATCATCACGTATCCGTTCGGACTTATGGGCTGTTCCCTGCATCATATGATGGATACGCTTGCGAACATGAGTAGCCGCATCTCCGGGACCACAGAGGCCCATTTCGGCATTGTAACGAATGATATCAGCCACATCTCGCCCAACTTTGATCATCTCTTCCGGATAAGAAAAAAGTTCCAGATATCGCTGATTCCAGGCCACCAGCCTGAGATCGCGATCAACGACGCTCACCCCGATATTGATGTGTTCTATGGCACCGGTCAGCAACTCACGGTTAAACTGCAAAACTTCGGACGCCTCACCAACCACGGCTTCGACATCTTCAATTAATGCATTATCTCCCGTCAGTCCCGTTTTCATCACCAGCCTTGCTGAAGAAGCCCCCATGATGCCGGACAGCACCCTCTCTACCGTCGCAATCATTTCACTATCAGCAAGATAAGGGCGCTCCAGTGTCGTTTGATTGGCAATCAGTTTTCTGGCCTTCTCCACTCCCATATAACGACTTGCCAGTGACTCCAGTTCATTAACGGTGACGGTTATATCATCATAAAGATCGCCCTCGACCATCGAAGCATCGACAAACTTTCTGGCCTGCCGGCTTTCCAGTGGTGAAACCCTGAACAGGAGGCAACCGAGGATATAAACCAGAGCATTAATCACCAGTGCAAAAAAGCTCGCTCCCTGAAGGGTACCGGTCAGATCAAATCCAAACAGCGCGCCGGGTTTAAAGACCTCAATCCCAAACACGCCCTTCTCAAGCAGCGCTTTGTCCAACCAGCCGGACTGCACAAAGAGAGGAACAATCAAGGTGATAAACCAAACCAGACTACCTGCCACAATGCCTCCCGAGGCAGCTTTATAGTTGCTTTCCCTCAGATAAAGCGAACCCACTACAGAAGGCGCCAACTGTGCCACTGCGGCAAAAGAGATCAGGCCCAGGCTAGCCAGCAAATGATCTTCTCCGGTACTGATAACTCGATAGGCGATATAAGCCAGCAATAGAATTCCGATAATGATAGTGCGTCTTACATTTCTCAGCAGACCACTGAAGCGGTAAAACTCATTGCTGCCATGCCCTGAACTTCTGAGAATCAGCGGCATCATAATCTCATTGGAAATCATATTCGTTAACGAGATCGTTGCTACGATCACCATACTGATGGCGGCGGATAGCCCCGCCATGAAAGCCAGCACCGCCATGCTGTCGTTTCCCAGAAGCATTGGCAGAGCCATCACAAAGGAATCAGGCGATACCGTCTCCCCCAACCAGGTATTTCCGGCAAATGCCATGGGCAGTACAAATACCGCGGTCAGAAGCAGATAGACAGGAAACATCCAGCGAGCGCGGTTTAGATCCCTGATATCACGATTTTCCACCACCAGAACATGGAACTGTCTCGGCAGGCAGATAAAAGCCGCCATGGCGACCATAATTGGGGCCATCAGAGTCAAAAACAGACTCTCATCCGTGGGTTTAGCCAACGCAGTTTCAAAATGAACCAGTGGATCGCTGGCTTCTGTAAAAAATCGATAAGTGATCCAGCCTCCAACCACCAGAAAGGCAATCAGCTTCAATAGAGACTCAAAGGCGATGGCCAGCATGACGCCATGCTGATGTTCTGTAGTATCCAGTCTGCGAGTGCCAAACATAATCACAAACACAGCCAGCAGCAGGGTGACCAACAGAGCTGCATCCTGCTGCTGCCCGGGAGCCATGGCAGCGGGAGACAGAAGTTCAAAACCCATGATGATGGCTTTCAGCTGCAAGGCGATATAGGGCAGAACGCCAACGACCAGTAAAAGGGTAACCAGGATAGCCAGTCCCCTGGACTTGCCATGACGCGATGCAATGAAGTCAGCGATAGAGGTAATATTTTCGCGCTTGCTTACCCGTGCCAGCTTGTTGAGCAGTTTCCAGAAAAATACAAAGACCAGAATGGGCCCGATATAGATACTCGGAAATGACCAGATGTTCTGAGATGCCTGACCCACAGCACCAAAAAAAGTCCAGGCAGTGCAATAGACAGCCAACGACAGACTGTAAATATAGGGGCGCCATTTTTCTCGTAATTGTGCGCCTGCATGATCACCATACCAGGCTACCGAAAACAATCCCCCCACATAGAGAAGGGCTATGAGAGCCAACCACCATCCAGCCATACTTTCTTACTTTTTTCTAATTCAATAACAGAATTATTCTACCAAAGTCTAATTTCCTGAAGAAGGTATCGCCTTAAGATGACAATCAGGCATCACAATGCTAAAAACTACAAACACCCTATCAATACATTGCCTGAAGAAAAATTAGAATAACTCTAGGGATTCATTATGACTGAAGTGTGTGTGTACCCGGTAACTGAGGTTCAGAGAGAGAATACACTGGCAGATAACGAGCGTTATCATGAGATGTACCAGCAATCTGTCGTTAACCCAGAAAGGTTCTGGCGAGAACATGGCAAGAGAATCGACTGGTTCACCCCTTACACACAGATCAGGAATGTGTCGTTCGATCACGAAAATGTCGATATTAAATGGTTCTTCGACGGCACCACCAATGCCTCTTTCAACTGCCTGGACCGTCACCTCGACAAACAAGCCGATCAGGTTGCCATCATCTGGGAACCGGATGAAGAAGACCAGCCCTGTAAAGAAGTCACCTACAGAGAACTTCACGAACAAGTCTGTCGTTTTGCCAATGGCCTGAAGAGTCAGGGTGTTGGCAAAGGTGATGTTGTAGCCATTTACATGCCAATGGTCGTTGAGGCCATCGTAGCGATGTTGGCCTGTTCACGTATTGGCGCCATTCACTCGGTCATCTTCGGCGGCTTTTCACCTGAAGCTCTGGCAGGAAGAATAATCGACTCCAGTGCCAAACTGATCATTACCGCCGATAAAGGTATTCGTGGCGGACGCAAGATTCCCTTGAAAAACAACGTTGATCAAGCTCTTGAAAACCCGGCAGTAACCAGCATTGAAAAGGTCATTGTTTTACGACACACCGGTGAAGAGGTTAACTGGCAGGAAGGTCGTGATATTGACTGGCAGGAGCTGACTGCCACGGCTTCAGAGCACTGTGTTCCCGAAGAGATGAATGCAGAAGATCCACTATTTATTCTCTACACTTCGGGCTCCACGGGTAAACCTAAAGGCATACTTCACAGCACCGGCGGTTATCTGGTTTATGCCTCTATGACCCATCAGTATGTGTTTGACTATCAGGAGGGTGATGTATTCTGGTGTAACGCTGACATTGGCTGGATTACAGGTCACACCTATGTCACTTATGGCCCACTTCTGAATGGCGCCACCATAGTAATGCATGAAGGTTTACCCAACTACCCGGCCTGCAACAGAATCAGTAAGGTCGTTGACAAACATCAGGTTAATATTCTGTATACCGCTCCCACGGCCATACGTGCACTCATGGCTGAAGGCGATGCGGCTGTCGAAAACACTCACCGCTCCAGCCTCAGGCTACTGGGCAGCGTTGGAGAGCCCATCAACCCCGAAGCGTGGAGTTGGTACTACAAAACCATCGGCAATGAACAGTGCCCCATAGTAGATACCTGGTGGCAGACAGAGACAGGTGGAGCTATGTTGACACCACTCCCTGGCGCTACTGATCTGAAACCCGGTTCTGCAACCCGCCCATTCTTCGGTATCAGACCCGCCCTGGTTGACAACGAAGGACGTATACTCGAAGGTGAACAGGAAGGCAATCTGGTTATTCTCGATAGCTGGCCCGGACAAGCCCGGACTGTCTTTGATGACCATGAGCGCTTTATTCAAACCTACTTCTCCAGCTTTAAGGGTATGTACACCACTGGCGATGGCGCCCGTAGGGACGCAGATGGCTATTACTGGATCACGGGGCGTGTTGATGACGTACTTAATGTCTCCGGCCACCGAATGGGTACTGCTGAAATTGAGTCGGCACTGGTCTCTCATAAAGACGTCGCGGAGGCCGCTGTCGTTGGCTTTCCACACGACATCAAGGGACAGGGAATATACGTCTACGTAACACTAATAGCCGAGTCTGAGTACACAGATGAGTTCAAGAATGAATTAAGACACTGGGTTCGCAAGGAAATCGGCCCTATCGCCTCACCGGATATCATTCAGTGGGCTCCGGGCCTCCCCAAAACCCGATCCGGTAAAATTATGCGCCGAATCCTCCGTAAAATTGCCTCAGGTGAGTATGAAAACCTGGGAGATACATCAACACTGGCGGACCCTTCTGTTGTAAAAGCTCTCATTAAGGACCGTGCATTAGCGGGCTGACCTTGCTCCCGGGTTGATATCTTTAATCCCTCAAGGAGCTCTGCATCCCGGGGCTCTTTGATCCAATCTACATCTGGTTATTAACCGCAGCCTTTTAATCTTTTATTGACTTTAAGGATCATCGTCCATACTATGCGCTCCTCGTTGATGCGGGGTGGAGCAGCCTGGTAGCTCGTCGGGCTCATAACCCGAAGGTCGT
>NZ_JAHHPN010000687.1:0-15692 GCF_024606325.1 Endozoicomonas sp. ONNA1 | reverse complement strand
TTATCTTCTTTAATAAAATCGCGAAGATATCTGCACACCTTGGCTAAACGGGTAATCTCTCGAAAACCCAAATAGCGAATAAGCACAGATTCTAGTTCAACGGGCAAATCGAGTAATAAACATTGATTGTTGTTATAGACACTCACTTCTCTGCCTGCAATAACACCCGTTAGTGCTTCCTCCATTTGAAGTGGTTCAGGTGTTGGCGGGAGTAAATTGTCAATGCTGGAATTGTTGTTCATTGGTCCCATGCCTGATTCCTTTATGGCTGCAAAGTCAATGTGTATCCTTGCTTGGAAAGGACATTCAAAATTGATGAGTTCTATTAGAGTCGGTTTTATCAGAGAAGTTCAAAACATTGAGGTCAGTGGAACTCTGGAAAAGAAGAGTCGTTTGAGAAACAGTTCCTACAAAAAACCACTAACCGCTGTCCAAGGTCATTTCTGCAAAAAACACTGCTAATGGTCACCTGTCGTTAGCGGGCTTTACGCTCATTCGATCATCAGCCGCCCACTCCTTAATTCAGTGATTCTCACTGTTTTATCATCACTGGCGGTCAAGACATTTCGACTATCAGGGCTGAAGCTGGCTGACCTGACCGTTTTCTTGTGTTCGATGGTGGCTTTTTCGAGCCATGATCCATCGGCCTGCAGACCATAAATTTTCGCCGTGTTATCTTCACTGGCGGTTACCACATGGAGGCAATCGGCGCTGAAGTTAGCTGTGGTGACCACCCCCTTGTGGTCAATGCGGGCTATTTCTTGCCACGATGCACCGGCCTGGCTACAGATTTGCGCCGTAAAATCAAAACTTGTGGTCACCACATGGCGGCCATCGGTACTGAAATCAGCTGAGGTGACTTCATCATAATGATCAATCTCGAATATTTCTTCCCATGATCCATCGGCTTCAAGGTCACAGATTTTCGCCGTGCGATCCCCACTAGCCGTTACCAGATGGAGGCTATCGGCACTAAAGTTGGCAGAGAGCACCCAACGGTTGTGTGGAATGGTGTCTTTTTGCACCCATGATCCATCGGCCGCCTGGCCATAGATTTTTGCGGAGCAGCGTCCACCGCAGAGCAACAGGTGAAGGCCATCGCAGCTGAACTTGGCAGAAACGAACCCGGCTTTACGAATAACGTCCACTGGTTGTTGCCATGACCCATTGTCCCCGCGACGAGTGATTTTCACAGAATAATTGTAATCGGTGGTCACCACATAAAGGCCATCAGCACTGAAGGTGGCTGAATTGACCGCACCATCATGGGAAATGCAGGCTTGTTGTTCCCATGTGCCATCGTCTTCCAGACCATAGATTTTCGCTGTGTGATCCTGACTGGCGGTGACCAGATAGCGGCCATCGGGGCTGAAGATGGCTGAATGGACCCAATGATTATGGGTAATGACGGCTTTTTCTTGCCATGATCCATCGGTCTTCCGACCATAGATTTTCGCTGTTCCATCGTGACTGGCGGTTGCCAGATGTTGGCCATCGTTGCTGAAAGTGGCATTTAAGACTTTATCACCATGGGTAATTTCGAGTTTTTCCACTAACTCAAATTTTTTACACAGAGACATCAGTTTACCGTTGGTGAAAAATAACTGAGCAGGAAAATGAATATTCTTTTGTTGTTTTATGAGCGACACGATGGTGTCCTCATTTGCAAACGGCTTCAGCCAATCGCGGAGTTGGTGCTCATCTTTTGTCTTAAGGATGGTCTTTAGTTGATATTGCTGTGGCGAAGGAAACCGGCGAATCCATGCTCTTTCCAGAGCTTTATCTTGTTTAACAAGATCGCGAAAATAGCTGCATACCTTTGCTAAACGGGTAATCTCTCGAAAACTCAAACAGCGAATAATCTGTAAATGTATTAATTCGGGCAAGTAGAAGAATGGAGCGTTATTGTTGTAATAAGGAGTAACGTCCCTACCTGCACTGACACCCGTTGGTGCTTCCTCCAGTTGAGCTTGCACAGGTATTGGCAAGAGTGCTACGTCTATGCTCGAACTGCTTTTCACAGGGTCCATGCCCGATTCCTCCATGGCTCCAAATTCAGTATTTATCCTTGCTTGGGAAGGACATTCAAAATTGATCCGTTCTGTTAGACTCGGCTTTAAAGCGGAAGTTCAAAATATTGAGGTCAGTGGAACCAAGATTATTGATAGCTCCTGCAAATGTTTGTTTTTATCAGCTTTCCGGACACGCAAAGCGTTATCGAATAAAAAACCAACCTTTTGAACAGGAGCTGACTGTTATGCAAAGTCACTGGCAGGAGCATAAAGCTCAGCTGCAACACTATATAGCCCGTGAAGTGAGCGAACCATCGGCAGTGGATGACATTCTGCAGAACGTCTATCTGAAAGCGCATAGCCAGATTCAGACACTGAAATCAGAAGACAGAGTGGCTGGCTGGTTATATCGGATTGCCCATAATGCCGTCATGGATTACTACCGCCAGCAAAAGCCCTGGGATGAGTTGCCAGACGACCTTGCCGCCGCGGAAGAAGATGATGCAGAAAAGAGTCATCAGGAACTGGCCCGCTGTCTGGTGCCTATTATGGATGAGCTGCCCGAGAAGTACCGGATTCCCCTGCGGATGTCAGAGCTGGAAGGCATGAGCCAAAAACAGGTGGCAGTAGCCCTGGGCTTGTCAGTGTCCGGTGCCAAGAGCCGAATCCAACGTGGCCGGGTTCAGCTGAGAGAACGTTTCACTGCCTGCTGCGATATTGAAATCGGCCGGGGCGGTGTGACCGACTACCAGCCTAAAAAACCGGCTGTGAAGATTGCTGAGAGCAACCAACAGTGAAGAAAACATGTTTAAGAGAAAAAATTAATTTTTTTGCGTCCTTTTTTCATACCTCACGTCTTTATAAACGACGACGAACTAACAGGCCGGTCTGACTGGCTATCGCTGGATCGAGGTATAAAACATGTTGAAAGTCATCAGCTTTAAAATCTGCCCATTCGTGCAACGCATTACCGGAATACTGGAAGCGAAGAACATTCCCTATGACATCGAGTACATCAGCCTGAGCGAAAAGCCCCAGTGGTTTGTGGATATTTCTCCAAACGGTCAGGTACCCGTACTGGTCACTGAGAATGGCGTGGCCCTGTTTGAATCCGATGCCATCGCTGAATATCTGGAAGAAGCTTATCCCGCATTGCAGCCTGGCTTGAGTGCAGAGCAGAAAGCACTGAATCGCGCCTGGAGCTACCTCGGCAGTAAGCAGTATCTGGTCCAGTGCGCTGCCCAGAGTAGTCAGGATGCTCCGACTCTGATCAAGCGCGCCGGGAAGCTCGCCAGTGCCTTTGCCAAAGTGGAGAAGGTTTTGGGTGAGCACCTATTCTTCAAAAGTGATTCACTGAGCATGGTCGATCTGGCGTGGCTGCCCGTGTTGCATCGAGCTCATCTCATTCAAGAAAACACGGGCTATGACTTCCTGACTTTTTATCCCAAAACTAAAGCATGGCAAAAAAGTCTGCTGGCTACCGGACTGGCCGAAAAGAGTGTCGCCGAAGACTTTGATGAAAAGTTCACAGGCTTTTATCTGTCTGGGGAGACCTTTCTGGGCCGCTGTGAACAGGGAGGGGATTGCAACGCCTCTAATCTCGAAGAGTGCTGCATAGAAGGGGACTGCTGCAAGACAAAAGCCGTGACTTGTAGGAATTCTGGCAGTAGCTGCGGGTGTTAAGCGTCTGCTTTGGATGGATGGCCTGTTCGAATAGCATTTATGGGTGTTTTTTCGGATAGTTGGCATGGCTTTTCCTGATACCCTTTTGACCACTGAAAACAAACATTTGAGAGGGTGTAAGGATGAGCAAAATGTACGAGCAGTTCGCCAGGGACTACGAGAAAGCCATTGTCGATAATATTTACAATGGCAATCTGGAGCGTCCGTCTTTAATTGCTATGTTGCCTGAACTCGCCGGGAAAAATGTTCTTGATCTGGGGTGTGGGCCGGGTGTCTACGCAGAGTATTTGCTCAATCAGGGTGCATCGGTGACGGCAGTTGATGTCTCGCAGGAAATGATTAAGATCGTCATAGAGAAGTTGGGTGATAAGGTTCAAGCTTATCCGCAGGATCTCTCCCGGGGGCTGCCGGAAGAAAAAGATGCCAGCTATGACATCATTATTTGTCCTCTGACTGTGCATTACATTGAAGACGTCAGCTTGTTGTTCGGTGACGTTAAGCGCCTGCTGAAACAGGGAGGCGTATTTATTTTTTCTACCCATCACCCGGTAGTGGATTTAGAAGTGTCACCTTCAGGCAACTACTTTCAAAAAGAGCTGGTCACGGAAGAGTGGGATACGGTGGGTCATCTTGTCGAAGTAAGCTTCTACCGTCGCTCATTGACAGAGTGGTTTGAGAGCCTGGCTTCAGTGGGTCTCTGTGTTACTCAGCTGTCAGAAGGAAAACCGACAGAGCGCATGAAGTCTCTCTGTGCTGAAAGTTATAAAAGGTTATCCACAACGCCTCACTTTATTTTCTTTAAGTGTGAAGTCAGGTAAGCACCTTTTTATACCCTTCAACTCCAAAAGCCATTGCACATTTGAGCTAACACTGAAACCATTGGCCGACCTGATAAAAATTAATTTAAAGGAAGTCTTGCTATGTCTGGGGGAGTTTTCAGACGGTGCGTTATCACCGCCAGTCTTTTAGTTGCTTGCTTTAGCCTGCAGGCAATGGTCGTGAATATGAGTGATGATCTTGCTCCGGAGGCTGCAACAGGATTTCAACAAAAGAATCTGGTAAAAGCCAGCAAACATATGGTGGTGGCGGCCAATCCGCTGGCTGCACAGGCAGGTGACGAAGTCCTCAAAAGAGGCGGTTCGGCAGCAGATGCGGCGATTGCTGTTCAACTGGTGCTGAATCTGGTTGAGCCGCAGTCGTCCGGTATTGGCGGAGGCGCCTTTACCCTCTACTTCGATGCCCAAAAGAACCGTCTGATCACTCTGGATGGCCGGGAAACAGCCCCTGCGAAGGCGACACCGACCTTATTTCTGGACAACAATGGCAAGCCGTTGCAATTTTATGATGCCGTGGTGGGGGGGCGCTCGGTAGGTACGCCAGGTACTGTCAAGCTTCTGGAAGAGATGCACCAGCGATATGGCAAACGTCCATGGTCTGAGCTTTTCCAACCGGCCATTAAACTGGCTGAGAAAGGCTTTATCGTTTCTCCCAGACTGGCCAGCCTGATAGCCAAAGATCAAAAAAGACTCAGCCGTTATCCGGGTACTCGCCAATACTTTTTTGATAAAAAAGGACAGCCACTTCAGGCGGGTACTGTTCTAAAAAATCCCGAGTTTGCCAGGACACTCAGGCTTATTGCCAGCAAGGGCTCAAAAGCCTTCTATGAGGGGGAGTTGGCGGAAAGAGTTGTCAGAACAGTCAGAGAGGCCAGGGGTAACCCCGGAGTGCTGTCAAAAAAAGATCTGAAAAACTATCAGGTAAAAGAGCGAACGCCGGTGTGCTCGGCCTATCGTCAGTACTCTGTCTGTGGGATGGGTCCTCCCAGCTCAGGCGCAACCACAGTGGGACAAATTCTGGGCATTCTGCAGTCTTATGATCTGGCCAGCCTCGGGTCGGATAATCCGGAGTCCTGGCGTCTGTTTGCCGGTGCTTCAAGACTGGCTTTTGCCGACAGGGCCCGTTATCTGGCTGACAGTGACTATGTTCCCGTGCCTGTCCGGGGACTTCTGGATAGTCAATATCTGGCAGGCCGAGCCAAACAGCTTCAGTCAGATCAAGCCCTGAAGACCGTTAAAGCGGGTAAACCCATCTGGCAGCATGCTTCACTTCGGGCGGATGATCAGTCCATTGAACTGCCTTCTACCAGCCATATTTCCATTGTCGATGCCGAGGGTAATGCGCTGTCCATGACGACGACGATTGAAAACGGTTTCGGTTCCCGTTTGATGGTGGGCGGATTCCTGCTGAATAATGAAATGACTGACTTTTCTTTTGCCAGTCATGAGGATGGTACGCCCATTGCCAATCGTGTTGAACCTGGTAAAAGACCAAGGTCTTCTATGGCTCCCACGATTGTTATGAATAAAAAGGGTCAGCCTTACATGGTGATTGGCTCACCCGGCGGCAGTCGTATCATTAGTTATGTTGCCAAAACCCTGATAGCCCATATTGACTGGGGAATGGATATCCAGAAAGCCATTGCTCTGCCTCATAAGCTGAATCCGTCTGGCGTTTATGAGCTTGAGCAGGATACCGAAGCAGAGCGTCTGAAGCCTGCATTGGAAAAGCTCGGCTATTCCATCAAGGTGCGGGAACTCAACAGTGGCCTGCATGGCATTGTGATCACGGAAAAAGGCCTTGAGGGCGGTGCTGACCCCCGTCGTGAGGGGGTGGCGATGGGCATTTGAATGCTATTTGCAGCCATTATTGAGGCCAGGGCTAAACAAAAAAAAGCGTAGCCGGTATAAGACGTGTGCGGAACTGGTGAAATTTTGAATGGTATTACTCGACACCTACATTGATCCTCAATTCGCGTAAGACCCACCAAAACAGGTGGGGGATGTCAGCGAGGCTTGCGGAGAGCCAACCCGTGAACTACCTTTCCTCTGTCTCTTTTAGACTTACCTTGGAGCTTACGTGATGTTAGGTCTGCGGAGTCTGTGAGACTTGGGGAGTTTAGGGCTGGGCGCCCCCGGCTAGGCGCCCTCGCTTGTTCCCCGAGCAACAAACTGTGAAACAGGAGCCTGTTGGGTGACTAATTGGAATCGCCTGCCTGTTTAGTTACGCATCGTGCACGTCTGGCAAAGGTCATGATATGTTTGTAACTCTTATTCCACCAGTGTTTGGAGTTCTTGCACCATCAACATATTTTCGCCCACCCTATCTGGTCTGGGGCAATTATCCGATACAGAGTCAGCAGCAAATAAGTTTTTGTAACAGATTTGATTGGCTGGATCAGTGCTCCGGAATTTTTATTCACGGAATTAAATTTACAACGAGCGCGGGTGATGTTTTCTGGGGGTTTGATTCATACTTGTTCCGTGAGCATGTGCTACTGGATTGGCTAGTGAATATTATTCCATTAGCGTCCTTTTCTTATGGGTTCTAATGTCCAATGATTGCTATCAGCTCTCGTCAGGGGGCTCGTCCGCTGTATAACCAGTACCCATGAAAACTTCACAATCCAAATCATCGGCACAGGTGAAATCATTGCTCTTTCAGATAGCCATTTTCAGCCTCCCAGCCACAATACCTGATAAGGCTTGAGTTGAAGGTCCTGTACCACGGCACCGCCCAGTAAATCGAACCAGCCGACATAGTCTGGCTGGTTCAATGTTTGATGAGCCGATGTCAGGTTGTGTATAGCCACCAGTTTCCGGCGGCCACAGGGCGATGTACGCATGAATGCAAAAATGCCCGGTTCCATATTCAGAATGGTTTGTGAGGCATTGGGATGAAAGCAGGGTTCCTGTTTACGAACTCTGAGATGACTCAGCAGCGATTGGAACACCAGCGACGGTATTGAAACAGGGCTTTCCAAGTCTGGCAATAATTCTTCCAGTAACCACCTGCGACGATTGATAGAGCGGGTTCTGCCGCTGCTCTCTACGCCTGCCAGATCATTAGGCGTGGCAAACAGACTGTGTATATACATAGCAGGTATTCCGCGCATCCCCAGCATGATGAGCTGAGAGCAAATAAATCGCTGTACCTGCCACTGATCCTCGCCTCGTCTGGTCCCTTTCATGGCATCAAACAGGGCAATATTGATCTCATAAGGTGATTCCGTATTGTCTGAAAGGGTGCGCATACTGACGAACCCCCCAAAACGGTGCATGCTGTCGAT
This sequence comes from Endozoicomonas sp. ONNA1, assembly GCF_024606325.1. NCBI lineage: Bacteria > Pseudomonadati > Pseudomonadota > Gammaproteobacteria > Oceanospirillales > Endozoicomonadaceae > Endozoicomonas > Endozoicomonas sp. ONNA1. The sequence continues at coordinate 7,871 of NZ_JAHHPN010000687.1, read as the reverse complement.
CAGCTCTGAAACTTCATTCTCCGGGATCAACCCCTTCAGCGGACGCAGGCCTATGCCATCATGGGATGCAGTAAAGTTCAGGACGGTGCAACTCTCTGGATAATCAGGCAGGTCACTGGCCCATTGCACAAGGTATTTCTCAGTGCCCCGATTGAGTGCGTGCAGTATCAGGGGCGGCAGAGCAAATTGATACACCATGTGAGCCTCGTCCTGTTCCCCGAAATAACTGATGTTCTCTTCATGAGGGACATTGGTTTCGGTCAGAAGTGTGCTGCCGGGGCAGGCTTTCTCCATGATCAGTCGGAACAGTTTCACGATAGCATGGGTCTCGGGCAGGCTTATGCAATGAGTGCCCGGTTTCTTCCACAGAAAAGCGACGGCATCCAGCCTTATGACTCTGGAGCCGCGGGCCAGATAAAAGAGCAGGATATCCACCATCTGGATCAGCACATCGGGATTTTTAAAATTCAGATCCATCTGATCTTCACTGAAAGTGGCCCAGACGTGCTTCAGCCCTCGTCTTGTATGAATAGGCACCAGCAGGGGGGAGTTCCTTGGGCGGGTCACTGCACTGAGGTCTGTATCCGGATCTTCTTCAATAAAGTAATCCCGGCCGGGCTGATGGCCACTGACAAAGTCGGCAAACCAGAGACTTTCCCGGGATACATGGTTAATGACCAGGTCCGACATCAGCTGATAGTCAGCGGCGATGGCTTCAATATCCTGCCAGCTGCCCAGCTGTTCGTTGACCGACAGGTAATCAATCACAGAAAAACCATCATCCGAGCTAAAGGGAAAGTAGGGAAGAATATGAAGGGTATTAATAACCCCGTTCAGATGGCCATCAAGAAATCGCTTCAAGACCTGAAGAGGAGGCTGGCCAGTGTTGTCATAGAGGGTGTCGCCATAGGTGATCAGAAAGATATCCTGTTCTGACCAGCCTGAGACTGTTTGGGGAGGATTTTCATGGAGATGATGCTGAACCCGACGGACAATTCTGGCGGCTATCTCGCCCGCTTCCTGTCCGTAAGGGAGAATCAAAAGCTGAGTCATGGCCTGATGAAAAGCATCGAAGGCTTTAGGATAACTTTGCACGATACATCTTCCCCTTTGGCAATGTTTTTTAGTGCTATGCCTTCTTTGCAGCAGGAGTCATGCCACTATGGGAGGTCGGCGGGTGGTTTTCTGAGTTGGCACGACTTCTGCTTCAAGTCTGACGAGATGGAAAACTTCTCAACAAGACGAGCAATAATATGATTAAAAAGTGTCTGTTTCCTGTAGCAGGGTATGGAACCCGCTTTCTACCTGCCACCAAGTCTATGCCCAAAGAGATGCTGCCTATTGTTGATAAACCCCTGATTCAATATGGCGTGGAAGAAGCCATGCTGGCAGGTCTGACTGACCTGGGGTTTGTGAATGGCAGAAACAAGCGAGCGATTCCTGATCATTTTGATATCAACTATGAGCTGGAAGCCGAAATAGCCGGCAGCGGCAAAGAAGAAAAACTTTCGACGATTCGCGAAGTGATGGCGGCCTGTACTTTTTCCTATACTCGTCAGAATCAGATGCAGGGTCTTGGACATGCCATTCTCTGCGGAAGAACCCTGATGGGTGACCAGCCTTTTGGTGTAGTGCTGGCCGACGACCTTTGTGTTAACGACGGTGGTCCATTAGTGATGTCGCAGCTGGTCAATCTCTACAAACAATTTCGTTGCACCATTGTGGCTGTTCAGGAAGTGCCCGAATCCGAAGTCGATAAGTATGGAGTGATTGCCGGTGAAGCCCTGAGTGATAACCTGATCCGTGTAACCGATATGGTGGAAAAACCAGACCCTTCAGAAGCACCCAGTAATCTGGCAGTGATTGGACGATATGTCCTGACGCCGGATATTTTCGACATCATTGAGCATACTGAACCCGGAATAAACGGTGAAGTGCAGTTGACTGACGCCATTCTGACTCAGGCCAGACAAGGCTGTGTCATCGCCTGTAAGTTTGAGGGTGAACGCTTTGATTGTGGCAGCGTCAGTGGTTTTGTCGAGGCCACCAATGCCATCTACCAAAAACGCCTGGACAGAGTTTAAGCCGATGTTCAACAGCAAAAAGGCGATGAAGAAGCTGGTGATATTTTCCGATCTGGATGGCACTCTGCTCGATCATGACAGCTACAGCTGGGCAGCGGCCAAACCTGCCCTGGATCGTTTGAAAAAGCAAAATATTCCGGTTGTTTTCAATACCAGCAAAACCCTCAGTGAGGTGTTGCCTCTGCAATTGGAAATGGCTCTGGATCATCCATTTATTACCGAAAATGGAATGATTACCACCATCCCGGCTAACTACTTTCAGTCGTCTGATACTGACAAGAATACCCATTACTTCCATGGACAGCCCTATAGGGCGATCCGCAGGGTGTTGAAACAGTTTCGCGAACACTATGGCTTTCGGTTCAGGGGCTTTGGTGACTGCAGTCATAGTGAAATTGCCGATCTCTCCGGGCTCAGTCTGGAGGAGGCTAAACTGGCTGCAGACCGAAAAGCCAGTGAACCTCTGATCTGGGAAGACAGTGCTCAGGCATTAGAGCTGTTTGAAAAGCAGCTTACCAAAGAGGGTCTGCACCTGACCCGGGGAGGGCGCTTCTATCATGTATCCGGCAAGGGAGATAAAGGTTCAGCGGCGAAGAAGCTTTTCAAACATTACCTGAAGAGTTTCCCTGACTGGCAGTGGTTATCCATGGGGCTGGGCGACAGCTTCAACGACCTGCCCATGCTGGAAGTAGTGGATATTCCTGTTCTTGTGCGTTCTGAAAAAAGTAAACAGCCCGCTATAGAACATCTGTCTGATATTAAATACACAAAATCAGTGGGGCCTGAAGGTTGGAATGAAGCGGTATTGGAGATTCTGAACTCTGTTCAAGAAGGTCATCAGCCGGTCTGCTCCGAACAAGACAGCTCTTTACAAGACAGCTCTTTACAAGAAGTCTGAGCTCAGCTGCAGAGTATGATCAAGGTGCAAAAGCGATAACGAGAAGAAGGGAAACGATTTATGGGCGATTTTTACCAGAATGGCACTATCACCAATTTCCATAATTTAAGAGTACGTTCGGTTGAGGATATGGAGCAGGAGCTGCAGGCCTTTTCTCGACAGCGCCCTATGTCTCTGGTCTTACCTTCGCTGTTCTCCGAGTTGCAGGGGCCAGCCCTGAAAAATATTGTACAGGAACTCAGTCAGGTTCCTTATCTTTCCGAGATTGTCATTGGCCTGGATAGGGCCAGCGAAAAAGAATATACCTATTCAAGAGACTTTTTTGCCCAGCTGAATCAACACCACCGTATTCTATGGCAGGATGGTCCCAGACTTCGTGACATTGACCGTCTGCTTGAAAGTAAAGGGTTAGCCCCTAAAGAGGCTGGAAAAGGAAGAAACGTCTGGTACTGCTATGGCTATGTGCTGGCTTCAGCCAAATCAGAAGCCGTAGCCCTGCACGACTGTGACATCGTGACCTACCAGAGAGATCTGCTGGCCAGACTGCTCTACCCGGTAGCCAATCCTGCGTTTAGCTATGATTTTTGCAAGGGCTATTACGCAAGAGTAGCTGACAACAAACTCAATGGCAGGGTCAGCCGTTTGCTGGTAACGCCACTCCTGCGTGCCCTGAAGAAAATTCTCGGCCCTATGGAATACCTGGAATACCTCGACAGTTTCCGTTATCCCCTGGCCGGTGAATTTTCCATGCGAACCAGTGTTTTCAATGACATCCGGATTCCCAGCGACTGGGGTCTGGAAATAGGAGTACTCTCAGAAGTTAAGAGAAACTATTCCAATAAACGACTGTGTCAGGTAGATATTGCTGATGTGTATGATCATAAACATCAGCCTCTCTCAGAAGAAGATCGTAATTCCGGTCTTTCCAAAATGAGCCACGATATCATCAAGGCCGTCTTCAGAAAGTTGGCGACCAATGGGGTTCAGTTCAATACTGAAACCTTCCGCACGATCAAAGCAACTTATTACCGGGTAGCACTGGATTTCATTGAGTCTTATTACGATGATGCGATGATGAATGGCCTGCACGTCGATCGTGATTCAGAAGAGCGAGCAGTGGAGCTCTTTGCCAGAAATATCATGGCGGCTGGGCAACACTTTCTGGAAAATCCGATGGAAAGACCCTTTATTCCCAGCTGGAACCGGGTGATGTCTGCCGTCCCTGATATTTTGGAGCGCCTCTACGATGCAGTAGAAGAAGACAATGCCTGATTAAAGTACACAGCCAGTTTCACACCGTTCCTTATTCAGCTTTTCATGTATTGACCTTCCAGTTACTGGATGGTTTAAGTTGAAAAGCTGAACCATAACCTCTTGAATCTTATGTCCATCCTACACCTGAACCTGAAACACAGGCAGAACATTGGTATGACAATGATTGCCCTGCTAATGTTTTTGCTGTTGCAGGTTTGCCTGATGGAGTCGTCACAGGCTATGGTTACAGATCACTCAGACATGTCCATGATGATGTCAGCCGATGTTGTCGGCATGGCTGACGATTTGTCCGCGGATCATGACTGTTGTACTCCTTCCCCGGCAGAACATCTGCAGAAAGCGAATCAGGTCTGTCCAGACTGCGACTCTGAGGATCACTATATCCCGTTTTCTCACCCGGACAGTAAGCCGACTTTTACCCTTCTCTATATTGTTGCAGAGTTGATCTTGCTGGACTCTGAACCGTTGCAGGACTGGATTTCTGCGCCCCCATCTTCGGTATACCGCTCCCAACCTGAGATCTATCTGGCCAATGTCTCTTTTTTGGAATAGCTATTATTAAACATCGTCGTTTAATAAGTTGAATTTTTGAAAAACTACGAAAGTAGGGGAGTGAGACAATGAAAAAGCTGAAAGCCCTGTTCCTGGGAACTGCTGTTTTAATGTCGTCTATACTGGCCAAGGCGGAGGAGTCATTGCCGACAGTCATGCTCTACAAAACCCCAGCCTGTGGCTGCTGCACAGAGTGGGCAAAACATATGGAAGAAAATGGCTTTAAGGTCATGTCCCATGATGTGCCGGGCACAGCCACCTATCGTGCCAAGGCCGGAATTCCGAAAGGAATGGAGTCTTGCCACACAGCCTTTATCGGTGATTATGCCTTTGAAGGTCATGTCCCGGCTGCGGACATCAAGCGCTTGCTGACTGAAAAGCCTGATGGTGTGAACGGTCTGACTGTTCCGGGTATGCCTATGGGGTCGCCAGGCATGGAGTACGGAGACCTCAAAGATCCTTATAAGGTGATCGGTTTCAGTAGTGATGGAAAGATGAGTGTATTTGCCACTCATTAATCATGGCACGATCCAAAGAAGCTCTTTCATGAGCTTCTTTAGGAGCGAGTTTCAGCTCTCCTTTCAACTGCTATTCTCAACTCTCAAACAAAAAACCAGACAGGACAAGTAGTATGAGCCTTGAGGCAAGAGTCACGGTATTGGAAGAACATCGGGAGCAATCGGACAAGGTGCTCGCTGGCATGGAAGGCAAAATCTCCCTGCTTCTGAGGAAACAGGAGGGGATGCAGAAAGAGATGGACGGCCGCTTTAGTGGCATGCAGAAAGAGATGGACAGCCGCTTTAATGGCATGCAGAAAGAGATGGACAGTCGCTTCAGTAAGCAAGATCAGGTGCTTGCCGGCATGAATCAGGTACTTGCTGGCATGAATCAAGTGCTTACTGGCTTTGAAGGCACAGTGGCCTTGGTTCTGAAGGAACAAGAATGGATGAAGGAGGAATTAGCTGACCATAGCAGGCGTTTTGACAAAGTTGAAGAGCTGCTGATCCAGATCGTCAACAACCTTGCCAGCAAGTAAGTAGCCTCTCGTTCCCACTCTCTTCGTGGGAACTCCCGCCTGCCATTGTCCTGGTCGTGCTTTTATGCCCTGTGGGTACCAGGCGCTTCTGTGAGATCGGTGCAAACTGAACATAAAACACCGACATTCTCATGACTTCAACTCCGATAGCTTTATGCACCATCTATATCAGGATTCGTTTCTTTTCCCTTGATCAATCGATCAATGATAGGGCAATCCGGCAGATCATCCCCATGACAGCATTGGGTGAGCTGTTGCAGGCTGTCACGAATCACCTGCAGTTGGCTGATCTTAGCCTCAACATCGACCATTTTTTTCAGAGCCAGTGATTTTACATCAGCACTTTTACGATGGTTGTCGTTGTACAGATCCAGAAGGTCCGAGCACTCTTTCAGAGTAAAGCCCAGCTCTCTGGCGTGACTGATAAAAGACAGTTCTCGTAAATGGGATTCATTATAATTACGGTAACCGTTATCGAGACGGTGGGCCGGTGAGATCAGCTTCAGACTTTCATAGTAGCGAATGGTTTTGGCGGTCAGCCCGGTGGCCTGTGCTGCTTTGGAAATATTCATGGTTCAGACCTCCCTGGCAGTTGGCTTGAACCGTCTCAGACGGTTGGCGTTACTGACGACTGTGACGGATGACAGAGCCATGGCTGCTCCTGCAACGACAGGGTTAAGCAACATCCCTGTGAAAGGGTAAAACACTCCGGCAGCAATCGGGATGCCAAGAGAGTTATAAACAAAGGCGCCGAACAGGTTCTGTTTAATGTTTCCGAGGGTTGCCCTGGAGAGCTCGACGGCATCGGCCAGTCCATGGAGTGAAGAGCGAATCAGGGTGATATCTGCCGATTCAATGGCAACATCAGTACCCGTGCCAATGGCAAAGCCAACGTCAGCGCGGGCAAGGGCCGGGGCGTCGTTTATGCCGTCACCTGTCATACCGACCCTGTGTCCTTGATCCTGCAACTCTCTGATATACCTTTCCTTGTCTTCAGGCATGGCTTCGGCCCTGAAATCATCAATGCCTACCTGTTGTGCGACGGCTGCGGCAGTCAGTGTGTTATCACCCGTCAGCATTATGACCTTGATGCCCAGCTTATGCAGTCTGTCGATAGCTGCTTTGGAGTCTTTTTTTACCGGGTCGGCGACCGCTATCAGTCCCGCCAGTTGGTTATCAACAGCCAGAAAAATGGGGGTTTTACCCTGATTAGCCAATGACTCTGATGTTGAGGTCAGAAGCATGACATCAATGCCATTGGCAGCCATGAGATTTTCATTACCCAGCAGTACCGACTTTTTTTGAACACGCCCGGTCACCCCTTGTCCGGTTACCGCATGAAAATCGGATACGGGTGAAAGTGACAACGATTTTTGTTTGGCAGAATTAACAATAGCGTCAGCCAGAGGGTGTTCCGATGCACTCTCAATACTGGCGGCTATCTGCAGAATTCTGTTCTTTTCTTCTTCGGTGTCCGCTGTAATGCAGATCTGTTCGATCACCTTGGGAACGCCTTCGGTGATGGTGCCTGTTTTATCCACCACTATGGTTGTCAATTGACTGGCCTGCTGCAAAGAGTCTCCTTTGCGAATCAGCATTCCAAGCTCAGCTGCCTTGCCGACACCGGCCATGACCGACATGGGAGTAGCCAGACCCAGGGCACAGGGGCAGGCGATAATCAGAACCGTGGTGGCTACCACCAGCGCGTGAGCCAATGTCGGCGCGGGTCCAAAAAAGAACCAGACCGAAGCTGCCAGAAGAGCAATAACCATCACAACAGGTACAAATATGGATGATATCTGATCAGCCATCCGGGCAATGGGCATCTTTGAACTTTGGGCTTTTTTTACCAGGGCAATGATATGGGCCAGAGCGGTTTCGCTGCCAACCTTTTCTGCCTTGAATAGCAAACTGCCATTTTTATTCAAGGTGCCTGCTGATACTTCGTCGTCGGGTGTTTTTTTCACAGCCAATGGTTCGCCTGTGAGCATGGATTCATCCACCAGACTGGTGCCTTCAGTTACGA
>NZ_JAHHPN010000686.1:0-12032 GCF_024606325.1 Endozoicomonas sp. ONNA1 | reverse complement strand
TCCTCAATTTCTTGCAATCCTCGCTACGGACGCTTAAGTCCGACAGGCTGCTAGTTAAAGACCCTGTTTTCTTGTTCCTGAACGCGAATAAAGGTGGTTCGCTTGGTCAGTTCTTTCAGGGTAGCGGCGCCCACGTAGGTGCAAGTAGAGCGAACGCCACCCAGGATGTCCTGAACAGTGTTTTCAACGGGGCCTCGATAAGGCACCTTAACGGTCTTACCTTCAGAAGCGCGATAGTTGGCAACGCCGCCAGAGTGCTTGTCCATAGCGGTCTCGGAACTCATACCGTAGAACAGTTTGAACTTCTTGCCGTCTTCTTCCACTTCTTCGCCAGCGGATTCGTCGTGACCGGCAAACATGCCGCCGATCATGACAAAGTCGGCACCACCGCCGAAGGCTTTGGAAACGTCGCCCGCACAGGTACAACCGCCGTCAGAGATAATCTGACCACCAACACCATGGGCTGCGTCAGCGCATTCGATCGTGGCAGACAGTTGTGGGTAGCCGACACCGGTTTTGACACGAGTGGTGCATACTGAGCCTGGTCCGATGCCAACCTTGACGATGTCAGCACCTTTCAGAATTAGCTCTTCAACCATTTCACCGGTGACTACGTTTCCGGCAATAATGACTTTTTCAGGGTGCTGTTTACGAACTTTGGAAACATATTGAACAAAATGCTCGGAGTAGCCATTGGCAACATCGATGCAGATAAAACGAAGACTGTCGTTGAGTGCCAGGATGTCGTTGAGTTTGGTGAAGTCAGCATCGGATGTTCCGCTGCTTACCATGACATGGTTTTCAATACCTGCAGGTGCGCTGTCCAGAAATGCTCCCCATTCTTCAATGGTGTAGTGCTTGTGCACTGCGGTCAGCATCTTGTGTTCTGCCAAGGCCAGGGCAATGGAGAAGGTGCCCACTGTATCCATATTGGCAGCAATAACAGGGACGCCGGTCCATTCCTGGTTGGTGTGAACAAATTTGAAGGTACGTTCCAGGCTGACCTGGGAGCGGCTCTTCAGGGTTGAACGCTTGGGTCTGAACAGAACATCTTTAAAACCCAGCTTGATATCAGCTTCAACACGCATAACTTTCCCGTTAGACCTTTTTACAGGTTAAAGACTAATTTTTACGTTTGAGTAGTTATAGTCTTCGACAGGTTGATGACAAGGGAGAGTGTACAAGCGGCAGGATTTTGGAGGCTACCTATGAGGAGATACCGGTGACCCGGAAAGCGAACACACTTTCTACGCCTATACCGGTCGATTATACAAAAACAGGTATTCAGGTCAAAGCTTGATTTTCCGAGACGTTCTTCTTCCCTCATGACTGTTGTTTCGCTCATGGCTGCTTTGCCGCCTTGACTGGGTCGCCGACGCTTACCGGTAGAACGGCTGTGCCCTGTCTGAAATCATGATCTGACTGACAAAGTAGCAGAACTGAAAGCAGGGCATAGATGTGTATGAATGAATTAATCAATCAGATCCTGAATCTTGGTTTTGATCAGGTCGATGGCAATTCTGTTCTTGCCGCCATGGGGGATGATTAGGTCGGCATGCTGGCGAGCAGGCTCAATGAACTGCAGGAACATGGGGCGTACGGTTTCCAGGTATTGTCTGATGACCGAATCAACATCACGGCCGCGTTCGACAATATCTCGCTTTAGCCGTCTGATCAGACAGATGTCCAGGGGGGTATCCATGTAGAACCGAAGGTCAAAGGTTTCACGGATTTCCGGATGAGTAAACAACAGAATGCCTTCAATTAAAATAACTCGGGCAGGGGGGACTGTCCGGGTTTCCTGTTTACGGTTATGCTCTGTGTAATCGTACAGAGGCACGTCCACTGTCCAACCTTCTTTCAGCAGCTTCATATGCTCCAGCATCAAGTCATGGTCCATGGATTCGGGATGGTCATAATTAGTCTGAACCCTTTGTTTCATGGTTATGTGCGTCTGATCCTTGTAGTAAGAATCTTCAGAAATGACACGAACGTGCTGTGATTGAAGTTCTTCTACCAAAGTACTGGCCAGAAGACTTTTACCGGAAGCAGAGGCGCCGGCAACGCCGACCAGGATGGTTTTTTGTTTCAGCATTTATATCCCGTTATTCATCTCTATCCACAGGTTGGGGGCGGCCATGCTTGTCAATGGCCACGAAGGTAAAGATGCCTTCCGTCACTTTGATATGCTGCTGATGAAAAGGCATATTCTTGATCCAGACCTCCAGCTTGATTCGCATGGAAGTGGTGCCGACATGAATGACCTCTGCATAACAACAGACTACATCACCTACATTGACCGGATGGTGAAATGACATGGATTCAACGGCGACAGTAGAAACCCTGCAGTGACTTCTCTGCTTGGCCGCGATACCGCCAGCAATATCCATTTGTGACATCAGCCAGCCACCGAAAATATCACCGTTAGGGTTGGTGTCTGTTGGCATGGCGAGCGTTCTGAGCATAAGCTCTCCTCGTGGCTCGAGCATGAGGGTTCTCCAGTGAGCACGAAAAAAATTTGGCGTAAATCCTAAAAGCCGTGAGAGGTCATGTAAATCGGTAGTTTCAGAAAACGTATCAAAAAATAGGAGTTCAACCTGAAAAATCATAAAGTCGCTCAGGCAGACAGCGGGCAGAACAATAAGTCATACACTTTATGTCGTTTTTGTATAAAACGAATATTATCAGATTTGCTATGCAATACTCTGTAAATCGGGTATAAGAGCCCGCTGATTTCAGGCCGGAACTGATATCAAACTGACCCATGATTTTTTTTGATTGAAGGATGCTATGAGCCATAGAGTTCTCTCTAACCCCAGTCAGCTGGTGGTTCGTAACAGTGAATGGTTGCGTTGTAATAAAATGCTCGTGCTGGGTGTGCCTGCTGATGCACTGGGAAGAAAGCTTGCTAAGGAAAAAATCGCTGAAGAAATCCACGGGTTGACTCGAGACTTTTCAGTCTACAGAACCATTAAAGAAGACTGGTCTGCAAGCAGTCAGTTGTCTCTTCACTATGAGTCTGTGGTTCATTCGACTGTAGACCGGTTTGATGGGGTGCTGGTTTTCCTGCAGAAGAGCAAGTCTCTGATGGATTTCTGGCTGGCGATGATTGTACCGTTATTAAACGAAGGGGCTGTTCTGTGGCTGGCAGGTGAAAATAATGAAGGTATCAAGTCGTGGCGCAAGCGCCTCAGGCAGAATTTTTCCGAAGTCAAAAACATGGACAATGCGCGTCATTGCAGTCTAATTGAAGCTTCAGGCTCTCTGGAAAATGGCGCTGAATTTTCCAAGCCCGATTATTACAGTGCCTACGAGCTTAAAGTTCGTGATATATCCATGCCGTTATTCTCTTTACCCGGTGTATTCTGTCATGGACGTGTTGATGCGGGTACGGAGCTACTTCTCAATACCTTTGATGAATGCACGGCTAAACGTGTTCTCGATTTCGGCTGTGGTGCCGGAGTGGTAGCCGGCTTTCTTGGGCAATTAAATCCCGACGCTCACTATACTCTGGTGGACTCCGACGCCCTGGCTCTGGAAAGTTCGACCCGTACCCTTCAGGAAAATAATGTAAAGCACTTTGATGTGATGGCCAGCGACGGTTTGTCTGAAGTCAGTGGTGAGTTTGACCTGATCGTTTCCAACCCTCCCTTTCATCAGGGTGTTAAGACGCATTATGCGGTGACGGAAGGGTTTCTTGCGCGGTCTGCTGACCTTCTGAAGAAAGGGGGGGAGCTGAGAATTGTCGCTAACAGCTTCCTTCGCTATGGTCCGATCATTAACCAGGCTTTCGGTGATTGTAAAACACTTGTCGTGAAAAATGGCTTCTCGATCTATCAGGCTTTCAAGCGCTGATCGGGAAAAATTAATATAATATTTTCGCATAAAAAATGATTAAAATATTATTTCAGTTATAAATGTTAAGGCTGTTAGTCTGCGCATTTAATTATGGGCAGGTATCCGGCAAGACCAATTTTCGTTGGATTAATTCAGTCTTTTAGCACATTGCCCATAGCTTTTCTCAGGGGGCACTTATGTTCGGTCTTACATTTAAAAAAGCTATAACTACTGCCACACTGGCTCTGTCCGTCTTGCTGGCTGGCTGCTCTGATCATCAGCCTGCAGAGATTCAGGCAAACAATGATGAAGTTAAGACTTCTGTCGTTAAAGTCGGTATGTCCGGCACCTACTATCCGTTCACTTTCATGGAGCAGGGTGAACTAAAAGGCTTTGAAGTTGATCTCTGGAAGGAGATAGGTCATCGCCTGAATAAAGATGTTGAGTTTGTTACAGCACCATTCTCTGGCCTTTTTGGCATGCTGGAAGCAGGTCAGCTGAACACTATTTCCAACCAGATTACACTGACTGAGGCCCGTGCTGAGCGTTATGCTTTTTCCGAGCCCTATGTTTACGACGGTGCCCAGATAGCGGTCCACAAGGATAACAATGACATTAAGTCAGTTGATGATCTGGCAGGTAAGAGAGTAGCTGTAAATCTGGGTTCTAACTTTGAAGCGATCCTGCGTCAGAATGATCCGGAGCAGAAAATTAATGTTGTGACCTATGATACCGGCATTGAGCAAGACGTGGTGCTCAAACGTTCTGATGCATTTGTTATGGATCGTGTCAGTGTAATGGCTCTGATTGATAAATCTGATTTGCCGCTGAAGTTAGCCGGTGAGCCGATTGAGATCCTGAAAAATGCCATGCCTTTCGTCAATGATGTGAAGGGACTGGCTCTGAGAGATCAGGTGAATTCCGCTCTGGATGCCATGGATAAAGACGGTACCCTGGCTTCTATTTCCGGCAAATGGTTCGGTGGAGATATTACTGCCAAACCTGCCGGATAGACCTTTCATCCATTACTGTTCTCTGGAATACTGCCCTGTTTGTTCCGAAGTCCGCTACAGGCATTTGAATGATGGATTTTGAATACACTGTCGGAATGCTTCCGACAGTTGCCATGAATCTGGATACGACACTCTATATGACACTGGGTGGTCTGGTGTTGTCCTTGTCTTTGGGGCTTGTTCTGGCACTGGTGAAAATTACCCGACCTTTTTGTCTCCACTATGTGGCTGACCTGTATATCTCCTTTTTTAGGGGATCACCTCTGCTGGTCCAGCTCTTTCTGTTTTACTACGGTCTGCCACAATTGATACCTGCTCTTGCAGGTATGCCTGCCATAGTGGCTGTGATCATTGGTTTGGGTTTGCATTTTGCTGCTTATATGTCAGAAAGTATGAGGGCGGCAATCATCAGTATCCATTCCGGGCAGATGGAAGCTGCTTTGAGTGTAGGTATGACTCGGGCCGAAGGCATGAGAAGAGTGATTCTTCCCCAGGCGGCAAGGGTGGCTTTTCCCGGATTGATGAACAATGGGATCGATCTGCTCAAGAGTACCTCTCTTGCCTTTACTCTGGGGGTTGTTGAGATCATGGCTCGTGCCCAGATGGAAGCCGCCAGCAGCTTCCATTTTTTCGAAAGTTACTTGACTGTGGCGCTGATTTACTGGGGAGTGGTGATGATATGCACCTGGTTTCAAAAGTGGGCTGAAGCACGTCTCAATCGAGCCTACATCTAGCTGTTCATAGAGTCGTTTAGTGTTTCTTGTTAGCGGGTGCCGAGTCTACGACACCCGCTTGTCTTCTGCGGCCATTCTGAATTTATAGTGTTGTTATTCTGACTTCTACTAACATCGACATTCCTGATTCCAATTCTTTCCTATACTAACGAAAAGTTATGACCGAGTTTGACCATGGAGAGGTCAGGATGAGCTTAACAACACGCATAGAGTCTTTAGTACCCCGGCTGGCTCATTTCAAGAGTGAAGTGGCACAGCAAATCAAGGCCTTGCACCCTAAAAAAGTGCTGGTTAAAAACTGGGGCCGTTTCGTTCAGGGAATGAAAATAGCGGCCTTCCATGTCAGGCGTTTTGCCCACGGTGTCTCAGACCGTATCCCCAGGGTTCGCATCAGTGCCAGACGGGTGGTACAGGTCAGGGCTGAGGAAGCCATACTTGGGAACCGTATCAAGGCAAAGAGTAGAGAAGGTATTGCCCTGAATCCTGAAGATGCAGAACGACTCAAGCGGCAACCCGGCTTTGAGGTGAAGCCTCGGGAGATTGTGTCTGATGGCCAAAAAACCTCTGTTGAGTTTCTGGTTAAGGTTAAATCAAATGCACTGAAAGATGCGGATAAACAGTTTGAAACCGATCTGGCGGCCTATGCCAAAGCAAGAGTGGCGCTTGATGCCAAACAGCTAAAACGACCTGACGAGGTGACTCAGGAAGAAATCAATGAGCTAAACCAACTGGAAGAAAAACTTCAGAGTTCACAAGATGAATTGACCTATCTCAGGGGCTGGGCCACCGAGCTTAAGTATAAAGAGTTGGGTAGTCAGTTTGATACTGAGGCGGCTCTTCGTGATGCCTTCAGAGTTCAAGTGAAAACCCTGAGCTTGCAGAAGAGCAACGCTATGAATCTTGTTCAGGGTGTCACCGCTAATATCGCCAGCGTGACTCAGGATCGTCTGGATATTGATTCCGGTATCAGAGAGGTCAGTGAGAAGTACAGGAACAGAGTCTACAAAGACATTATTGCCTTCATTGACAATCCCGATAGGAATTCAGAACACAATACTCTCGTCAGGGCCCAGCGTAACAGGCAGATGATCTGGGGTACTGACAAGCTTAAATTCGCAACGGCAGAAGCGGGTCACTCCAGGCGTCTGCCAGGTTTGGATTATTACATGTGTGCAGCCAGGGAAAACTGGCCACAGGATACGCCACTTTACAAAGACCGTCTTGTGAAGGAGGCTGTTCGTCTCATGCATAATGACTGGTCTCTGTTTGCCAATGACGTTCAGTCTGAGATTGATAAAATCAGGGTTGATATCGATAAGGAAAATGGCCGTGGCAGTTTTGATGCAGACAAAATGTGGGAATATCACCACCTGAGAAGTTTCCAGGAAACTCTGGCAAAACTCAGAAGTTTTGTAACGCCGGACAATGCTAACAGTCAAAGCCAGGTAGTCGATTTCCTCTCCAGTTATGGTGAAGAGTTAGGATTGGGTGAACACCCGGGCTATAACCTTGATGAGTTGATGAAACAAGCCCAGAGCCGATACAGTGTCAATAGCTTTAAGCTACTGGAAGAATCAGTGGCCAGGACGGCAAATGGTACCGATATGCACCCGGAGTATTTGCCGATTCCCCCTGATGGTTCGGAGCCCCTTACGACAGTATATGAACCATTTGTGGAAAAACCTTCAATATCACCGAAAAATCCGTCTCTTGAGGACGAGCAAAAAGAAGAGGCTTCGGGACAACCCGTGTATGGACCATTTGCGGGAAAACCTACAATATCATCGAAAAACCCGTTTTTTGAGGACATACAAAAAAAAGAAGCTTCGGGACAACCAGTGTATGATCCATTTGTGGGAAAACCTACAATATCACCGGCAAACCCATTTTTTGAGAACTTGCGAAAAAAACAGGCTCCGGGACAGCTTGGTAGTGATTGGGAGACATTTGGTGATACGACGGATGACGTAACTCCTCCCATGACTCCGGTTAAAACTGAATCAAGTCAACCATTTCAGGGATCTGAAAACGCTTCCCGCAATAATCCTGATCCATCAGAGTAGTCTTGTTCAGGGAATAAACGAAAAAAACGGCACCTGACCGATAGGTGCCGTTTTTTTTAGAGCTTCAAATAATAGGGTCTGAGCAGGTTGATTGTCTCATTCGTGTACGCAGGGTGCTCAGTGTATATCGTGATCTGCTCAAACTCATATTCTGAGCCAGAACGCCCCAGAACCAATAGGTGACGATGATCTTTATGAGTCTCAGAAGATCGAATAGCCAGAGTACGTTCCAGCTTCAAGGGAGTGGCCCTGTGGAGTGCTTTCAAAAACAGTGAGCTGGATTCATCCGGTAATAGAATCCAGGCTTTGCCATTCTCAGACATCAGTCTGTCAATCGCTTCAGCCAGCTCCGGAAAACTCAAACTGTCTGTGTGGCGTGCCAGTGAACGCCTGGAGCACGGGGCTTTAAAGGCATTCTCAAAAAAAGGGGGGTTACTGAGTATACAGTCATACCGCTTTTCAGGCATGAACGATTGTATGGGGCAATGATGTAACGTCAGGCGATTCTTCCATGGACTGGCTGAGAAATTTTGCTGCGTCTGAGCAGCAGCATGATCATCCAGTTCAACCGCATCAATGCAGGCAGTTGATCTTTGGGCTGCCATTAAACTGAGCAGGCCGGTTCCGGCACCGATATCAAGAATGGATTGACTGTTTTCCACCTCTGCTCTGGCGCCCAGGATACAGGCGTCGGTGGTGATCTTCATGGCAGTCTGGTTTTGCTCTACCCTGAACTGTTTGAATTGAAAGTAGCTGTTTCTGGCCATTAATTGTTGCTCATTAACTGAGCCTGTGGCGGCTTTTCAGTCTTTGGTTTTTTTTGTTGAAAAACCACGGATGTGACAATCATAACAAGCCCTGTATAGGTCGAAAGATGAATGCTCTCATTCAAAAAGTTGGCGATGAATATCAGAGAGAGAAAAGGGCTGAGATAGCTGATGTTGCTGATGATAGAGGTGTTTTCTGCGAGTTTGAGGGCTTTGAGCCAGAAAATATAGGCCAATCCCATCTCAATCAGGCCTATATACAAAGCGCCAGTGAGACCTTCCAGAGGAATAGGCCAGACACTGGACTGCCAGAAAACAGCCACTGTGATCCAGGGTAATCCGAATAGGAAGCACAGTAGCAAGCCAGTCTGTGAGTCGCCCTCATTTTTGGCATTTAAAATCCAGTACAAAGCCCAGACCAGAGTGCTGGAAAGCATCAGAATAACTCCCTGAGGGCTGTCAAAGTTGAGTTTTTGCAGCTCCCCCCTGGTACTGATAATCACCACACCAAGGTAGGCTACCAGGCAACAGACGCCATCCTTGAAACTCAGCTTGTTACCCAGTAATGGCACAGCCAGTAATGTGAGCGCCAGAGGCCAGCTGTAATTCAGTGCCTGAGCCTGCTGGGCGGGCAACAGATCATAACCACCAAACAGGACGATGTGGTAAAGGAAAGGGTTAAGAAACCCCAGCAGGATGTATAGCCTAAAGTGGTTTCTGGCCTGTTGGATCAGTAGGGACCATTTACCCTGGGCAAGAACAAAACCACCTAGAAGAAGTGTTGAAGTTAATACCGACCAGAACACCATTTGCCACGGATCGAGATAGTCGAGAGTGAGCTTGAAGGCAGTGGCAACGGTAGACCACATCAGGGCAGTGGCCAGAGCATAAAGACAGGCTTTGGTTTGTGAAGACATACAGTGTCGAGTCGAAAGAGATGGATATCAGCCTGGCTGAGGCTGCTGAATCGTGTCTTATATCACGACAATCTACTTTTCGCTATGGAGATTTAAGAAACTCCGCTCATACCGTTCATTTTCAGGAAATTATCCAGGATCGCTTCTTGCATCCTGAGAAAGTGGAAGGCTGTTGTCGTGTCAGCGGTCTCGGGGTTTGCCAGAAGGGTTTCCATGGCACTGTTGATACGCTGGCGGGAGTTCGTGATGAGCTGAGTGTCATTTTCCGAGAGGATTTTACTGGGCAGTTTGGCACCTATGGCATATTGATAGCACTGATTCCTGAAGCTTCTCATCGTATCCTTGAATTGATTCAGGGCTTTGTCGTTTTCAAACGCTGTCGTGTTCAGAAGCGCATTATTGATCTGCCTGTAAACCTCTGGCTGACAACGAACGACATGCAGGTTTATGGATCGCTCGTCAAGCTCAGGTTTTTTCATAAAGTCTGAGTCTATTTGTGCCCCCTTGCTGTCTCTTAATATCACTGTGGGCAGGGGAGAGTGTGGGATCTTGGCTTTTCTTCTTTGTAACTTTTGTTTGCGTGCCTGAATGTCTTGAATGGCCTTCGATGTATCCTGTCTCTGTTCCGTGACCCGTCTGAGTTCCTGCTCCACTGCTTCCAGGTCGTGATCAAGTCTATCATTCCGGACTCTCAAATCGGCTAATTGCTGTTCAAACACCCAACGATGCAAGCGGGCTTTTTCAAGGGAAGTTACTGTGTGGTTTTGAAGGTTTCCGGAAGGCTGAACCTGATATTGGGTCGCACTTTGCAAGACTGGATGTTGCTCAGCTACGGATTGTTCCATTGCATTTTGTTGCCTGCCGGGTAAATCTTTGATTCCATGTTGGTCATAAAGTCTGGTGATTTCTGCCTGCAACTGCTCGTGGCTTAATGACGCTGGTGCTTGCGCGGCTTCGGGAGCAGCGCTCTCCATCTTGTCGATAAAGCTTTCCAACTCCACTTTCAGCCTGTCTTTTAACGCTTCCATACTACTGAGTTCGGGGCTTTCAATTAGCCCCCTATGCCAGTGTCCCAGCTCGTCCTGCCAACCCATCAGTTTTTCCTGAAACCGCCTGATGTCGTGCAGGTTGAGGGGCAAATCCGGATCTATGTTTCTGCGCAGACAGTGCGCTCTAAAACCATCATGGCCCGGTAAGAATCGCTCAGCCAGTTGTTGTCTCCTCTGACCGAGTGATTTGAGCTGAGCAGCCTGTCCCAGATCTGAAAGCACAATCATGTATTTGGTCACCGCCAGTTTGATCAGACCAGGCAGTGAGCCTGCGTTTGTCATTACACTTTTAACATCGTCACAGAAGACTTTTATTTCGTGATAACCCAGTGTGGCACGTTTACCCGTGAGAAAATCTCTGAGCACGGCTGCCTGATCATCAAAGCTGCGGATCGAGACTTCTAGCCCGGTTTCTCTTTTGATGGTTTGCAGACCCTTGCGCAGCCTTCGGGTTTGCCATCTTTTGGTTTTCTTCAGGGATATATCTGAATTTTCTGGTACCGGGCTGCTGCCCGGCATCAGGGCTGTAAGAATTTTTCTGGTTCGTGAAGGAGGTTCAGAAGCGCTTTGGTTTTCTTCCGGGATGTCAATGTACGGAAAGCGGGGAGGAAGTTCAACACTGGAGACTTTGTGGGCAGGCAGTGACTGATCGGTAAGTTTTTTGGCCAGAAGGTAGCCTTTACTAGCAACAGGGTTTTCACTGGCTGCAGGGCTTTTATTGGCAAGAGGCCGGGTATCAGAAGCGTGGGAGCTTTTCTCTGTCATTTTACGAACGGGATGTTCGACCACTTCAGTCTTTTTTCCCCGGAAGCGAGCAAGCACCTCATCCTTGACGGTGCGGGCTAATCCGGACAAGCCATGATAAACGCTGCCTAAAATACGCATCCTGCCTTCCCTGACCATTTGAATTCTTCAGATACTCCTTAACAGCCCGAGCTTGACGTTTGGAGAGCATCTCATAATAGCTATCGACACCTGAGCTATTGGTATAACCAAAGCTTTCGGTGTTTTATCCAGATCGTCTTTGTCGAATTTGAAGAGAAGAATAGTTGAGTTTCTCGAGTATCTCTGGAAAACAGTACGACCTTGATTTCCAGAGTACTTTGCGATGTCAAACCTGCGGCAGACGGGTATTTGTCAGAGAGAGGGAGTCGGAGGTGTATCCTTCACAGGCCAGAGGCTCCTGATGTCTGTCTGAAAGAAGGGAGATAAGGTATTCCGGATAACGGATGTCGCCTATTGCGTCACCAGGGTGGGTAGAGTCTTCAAATAAACGTTTGCTGTCGAGTCCTGGATTATACATGATCGTCTTCCTTTACGATGCTGTTTTTCAGGGCTTTAAAACGGTTAAGGTTTAAAGCGGTAACCTGTTTAATCAGTTGTCGATGAATGCAGTATTTCTATTTGTTCCGATCCAAAATTATCATTGTGTAGCCTTACAGCCTTAAAACTACCCCTTATGTTCTTCAGCTGTTACCGATTAAGGTATCGAATTTCTTTCTGCCTGTCACTCTTTTGACGCTTAGTATTTTTTTGACGGTATCATCTGTATACGGGCTGGAATGATTCAGGAAAATTAGCGTCTGGCATAGAATTTTTTTCTAGCAGCCTGTCGGACTTAAGCGTCCGTAGCGAGGATTGCAAGAAATTGA
>NZ_JAHHPN010000685.1:0-9293 GCF_024606325.1 Endozoicomonas sp. ONNA1 | reverse complement strand
ATACCACAGCGGGATACAAACCTGTGTCGAGATCAAGGTCGGGGCGGATGGTCAGTGGCGACCATGCGGGAGAGTCTGCAAGGATGCTCAAGCCCTGTCGAATCACAAACGCAGACATCGAAAACGCAAGCCTGCTGATCTGGACGAGGACGATAAACTCAGTGCTCCAGCAGATAAAGTGAATAAGTGTGATTACCTGAGGAACTGACGGACTAATACATATCAACACCTTAGCAGCCGCCTTTTCGGTCAGGCTCCCGGGTTCATCTCTACAAAAAAAATCTATCGAGGTAAAAATGAAGAAAACACAATCTGCGGCACTGCTGTTGCTGCTCTCGTTTTCAGTCATTTGCCAGGCCCAAACGTCGACAAGGCGTTTTGTGGTCGAGATTAAACAGGATCAGGATACAGGTTCTCCAGACCAGTTCTTTTCAGATATTGCTGACACAAACGGCTACGCAGGGTGCGGTTTACTGCCAGATGTTAAACCACCCGGAAGCGGTTATGGGTTAAAAACGCCCCTTATTGAGTCCATTTCGTGGCAATGGCTTTGCGCCACGAATCTGCTGGTTGCTTACGAACTGGTTCTGACTACCAATGCAGTCTCTGGCTTCAAACCTTATTCATGGCTAACTTCAGAAGTGTTTGTCGCTGTCGGCTGGCTTTTGAAAGGCTATTGGAATCCCGATTCACCGCTGTTTAACTCGATAGAGCGACTGGAGGCAATTCAGGATGACCCGTTTGCGATCACCACTATGACGCTTCCCGGACAAAACCAAAATGGGCAACAACAAAGCCAGCCGTCAGCGTCATCCGGTCAGCAAGCCTCGGGAGCAACCACAAGCACTCATCTTACAGGCTCCAATACCTGCCCCCTGCCTTCTGGCTCTGGCGGCGGTCAGGAAGACCCTGAAAAACGCCTGCATACTTTCGGCATAAATTGTCACGTCGGTTTCTGTAGTGGCGTTTGTATACTCCGACCATCATTGGATAACAGTGAACTAGTTGAAGGGCCGTTGAATTCCGAAGAAAGTTCAGCAGACGACACAGGATCAACACCCGGACGAAGCTCAGTTCCTCCCTTTTCAGTTGAAGATATTTTTCGGTTTCCGATCCGAAATGATCTTCCCACGCAAGTTCACCGGGAAGAGCCCAGACTATTTCTTTCAGCATTACGCTCAATGAATGCTGAGGCAGCGCATACACCTCTGGTCTGTGACGAGATGCTGACCACGATGGATGGCGAGCGGCGGCCATGCGGAGTGGTTCGCAGGAATGCCGAAATGATGTTGCGTCACACCAGAACACACCACACTGGGCCACAATTCTGTGACGTAATAATGGTCGGGTCGTCGGATAACGATCCACGATTATGCGGGAGGATCTTTTATAATGTTCACGAGCTTTCGAGACACATAAGATGCCATGGCAGATCGCCTAACAGATGGCGTGATAGAAGATATAGAAGGCGTTGAAAACTCAAGTGTGTTGATGTGAACGATGATGCCTTCAGAGGGTAAGGAGTGATTGCGCTTTTGACAGAAAAGGATGCATATTCTATTGATCCATTACTTTCTTGGTCTATCTTTTGCCCTTAGAAACTGCAAAAGTGGATGTAATGATTGAGTTATGAAAAACTTTTTCTCAGCGACACTGCTGTTGTTGCTATTCTCTCCGTCTGCCATCTGTCAGGCTGAATCACTGACAAGACGTTTTCTTGTCGAGCTTCAGGGTGGAAGCTCTCCAAAAAAGAGCTTTTCTATAAAGCCAGACCATCACACATTGTTAAACAGTGCGTCGTACCTTGCCAACACAAACGACTATACAGAAGCAGTTTTGCCATATGATGGCAAACCGCACAGAGTCGACGGTTGCAGGAATAAAACGTCTTTTTTTGAGTCCATATCGTGGCAATTGATTTATGCCACTAGTACGCTGGTTGCTTACGAACTGATTATGAGTACCCATGACGCAGCTCTGAGCGCCAAATCCTATTCATCGATACCTTTAGAAGCGTTTTTAGCTGTTGGCTGGCTTTTAGGAAGCTATTGGGGCGCTGGTTCGCCACTGTTCAACCCGATGGATCAACTGCATTCATACCAAGGTGATCCGTTTGCGATCACCACTATGATGCTACCCGGAAGTGGTCAACAACAAACCCCGCCATCAGCATCATCCAGTCAGCAAGCCTCAGGAGCAACCACAACCACAACCAACTGTTGTACAGGCTCTGTCACTTCTCCTCTGTCGTCTGGCTCTGGTGGCAATAGCGAAGGCCCTGATCAACGCCAACATACTCTGGGTTTAAATTGTTACGTCGATTCCTGTCATGGCGTTTGTAGGCTCGGATCATCATCCGATGACAAAGCGTCTGTTGAAGGAGCGCTAAATTCCGAAAAAAGTACGACAGATCACGCAGGAGCAACAGCCGGGCAAAGCACATCCTCCAGTGTTGTTGATCAATCCGACTCTGAAAAGAGCATTATAAGAGGCATGAAGATAGAATTAATGGGCATCGTTCCTCCTCTGCTTTCGATGAATGAACGTGTGTGCGGGCTGGGAACGTCGGGCAAGACCAGAGGCCAACTTCTGTTTGAAGTAACCGCTGATTTCGATTGCACCCAGGAAGAAAAGCGGCAGATACAGGCTGAGGTGGAGGGCTTCCTGCGGGAAAATGTTTCGGAGCGGCTGCGCAATGAGTTTACACTCAGAATCAGATACATCGGGCCTATAGAATTTTTGTAGACAAGTGTTTCTCATTGCTTTGAGTATATTGGGTATTTTCGTTTAAAGCCTCGTAATCTCTCGGTATGGATCAAACTGAACTTTTGCATTGGTCAGACTCTGTCAGCTTCTTCGCAGCGAGTTCTTGCCCGGTAAAAGCTTGGTTTTTGACATAGTAAGGATACTTTTTTTCTTGATTCATTACCTTCTTGGTCTACTCTCCTTCCTTAAAAACTGCAAAGTAGGGTAATGAAAAAATAATGAGAAACTCATTATCGGCGGCGCTACTGTTGCTCTTGCTCGTGTTGCCTGTCGTCGGTCAGGCTGAACTTTTATCAAGAGATTTTGTTGTCGAGTTTGAACAGGACGGAGGCGCTCCAAAAGGTAGCTTTTCTATAAAGCGTGATCTTAATGCAGTGTCGTATAATCCGTCATGCTGTGTCGACACAAATAATGACGCAGGTTCAATTTTTCCGCCTGAAGACAAACCATACCGGCATGGTAGTTACGGTGAAACAACGTCCCTCATTGAATCGATCTCGTGGGAATTGATTTACGCCACTCATCTGCTGCTTGCTTACAAACTGGTTCTGACCACCAGCGACAACTCTCTCGGGGCCAAAGCTTATTCATGGTTACCTGTAGAAGCGTTTGCCGCTGTTGGCCTGCTTTTGAAAAGCTATTGGAACGCTCATTCACCCCTGTTTAACACGATGGATCAACTGGAGGCAGCATCTATGTTGATGCAGGAGAATCACCCGGTTTTGATCACCACCAGAAAAAAACCCGAAAATGGCGAAGGACAAAACGGGCAACAAAACCAACCACAAAGCCAACCATCTCAATCGCAAGCCTCAGGAACAATGCCTCATCTCATGGCTGCTTTCTCCAGCTTCATGTCTTCCGGCTCTGGCGGCGGTGGCAACCAGGGCCCTGAGCAACCCCTGCATACTATGAGTTTCAATTGTTACGTCGATTCTTGCCATGGCTTTTGCAGACTCCGACAATTCGGTAGCAGTGAATCAGTTGCAGGGTCGCGGAGTTCCGAAAGAAGTTCGACGGGCCACACTAATCGTGGCATGACAGGAACGCGAACCTATCAGCTAGGAGTCGGTAGTTCTATGCTTATTGTCATTCCATCAATTGCATTTCGCGATCGACAAAACTCAGCATCAATTGGCCATCTTGTGGCTGGTTTCGACCCCTCGACTTGCAGTGAACCTTGGGTTCGTACCGTCATGTTACGTTCAGAAGCCGACAGGTTCCCATTTGAGCGATTTCGGCCATACGGCGTTATGGTAAGCGACGCTAATGGTGATCTAAGGGAGCTTGGGAACCATACTATGAGTTTTAATTGTTTCTTCGATTCCTGCAATGGCTTTTGCAGACTCCGACAATCCGGCGGTAGTGAATCAGTTGAAGGGTCGCTGAGCTTCGAAGGAAGTTCGGCGGGCCTGACTCATCACGGCATGACAGGAACACAAACCTTTCAGCCCCAAGCCGGTGGATCTCCGGTGAGTGTCATTCCATCAGGTGCAAATGGCGAAGGACAAAACTGGCGACAAAACCAACCACAAAGCCAGCCATCTCAATCGCAAGCCTCAGGAGAAATCTCCCATCTTGTGGCTGGTTTCGACCCCATGTCTTGCGGCTTTGGCCGTGGATCTTCGTTTCTTAACACCCTATCAGCCGAGTCATTACCATTTCGGCGACTTCGGCCAATAAGCGACGCTCATAATCCATCAACGGAGCTTGCGGGCACCCCGGAAGATTCCAACGACACCCGCGGAACAGGGCAGGATGACGATGTCGATATGGAATAGTCCACAGCGTTCAACAAGCCTGTGACTCGTTCCGGGGCTCCAGAGGTCGTCGCAAAAGTTTTGTTCTCATCTCGGCCCCACAGGGCCAGAAGACCCGCAGAGCCTGAAAGCATGAGAATGGATTGCGAGCGTTTTGCGATGTCGGCAAAAAGGCGGAGGTTTGGGGGGGCTCAAACCGTATTACAAAGCAGCAATGAAGTTCTTTAGGGTAATGATGATCAAAACCAGTACCATCAGGGAAAAGTCCAGACCTCCCAAAGGGGGAATCACTCGTCTGATCCTGCTGCTCAGAGGCTCGGTCAGTTGATGCAGCAGCATCAGGCCCGGGTTGTAACTGCCGGGCGCTACCCAGCTGGCAATGGCGATGATGATCAGGCTGAACATATAAATGTTCAAGATTTCACCCGCCAGCTCTTTGAGGCTGATAATCAGGATCTGGGGAAAAGGAATCGCCTCAGCAGCCAAACCCTGAACCATAAAGAGTACGTAAACCAGGAGTATCTGCAAGATCAGGGCAAGGATCAGGGAAGCCAGATCAAGGCCTCCCATTCCCGGAATCACTTTCCTGAGAGGATTCAGTAGTGGGGAAGTGACTTTGACAATGGCTTGGGAGATGGGGTTATAAAAGTCTGCTTTAACCAGTTGCAGCAGAAAGCGCAGCAGTACAGCCATGATGTACAGACCTCCCAGGGTCTGTATCAGAAAGACGAGGCTGGAGGAGAATGCCGACATAAAAATCCTTCGTGTTTAAGCAGCCATGAATGTTAAATAAAACAGCCATGAGCGTTAAATAAAATTCAGCAAGCCGGGGAAGCGAGATGGCTTATGAGGCTGTGCCCTACGTCCTGACCAGTTTACTATGAAACTTCCGGGTGCGGGAAATAGCAGTTAACGTCTACTAGTCAGCCAAATGTTCTGCCAGTTCTGCACCCCTTTCTTTTGCAGACTTAACCGCTTTGTAAACCACGGCTTCGAAGCCTTCCTCGCGGAAGGTTTTTAAAGCCCGTTCAGTGGTGCCGCCAGGAGAGGTGACTCTTCTGCGAAGCTCGGCAGCATCAATATCACTCTGAATAGCCATGTTTGCAGCTCCCAGAGCGGTTTGCAATGAAAAGCGTTCAGCGGTTTCATGATCCAGCCCCAGCCTGACCCCGGCTTCTGCCATCGCTTCCATCAGCAGGAAAAAGTAAGCGGGACCTGAGCCTGACAAGGCGGTAATGGTATCGACCTGTTCTTCTCTCTCCAGCCAGTGAAGAATGCCAATCGGTGAAAAAATCTCATTGGCAATGGCTTTCAGTTCATCCGTCACCCGACTATTGGGGAACAGGCCTGTGGCGCCACAATGCAAGAGTGATGGTGTATTAGGCATACTGCGGACAATCGGCAGCCCTCCACCACTCCAGACATCCAGACTGTCAAGACGAATACCGGCGGCGACGGAAATAATGAAAGGTTTTTGTTTCTGAAGTACCGGTGACAGTTCAGTCAGAACCGCTTTCATCATCTGGGGTTTAACGGCAAGCACCACAATGTCCGCTTTTGCTGCTGCTTCCAGGCTGCGGGTAGACGTGTGAATGCCGAGTTCTTCAGAACGCTTTTTGGCACTTGCTTCCGTACGACAAGAAGCGAATATTCTGTCTTTGGGCCAACCGTGCTCAATCAATCCACCCATGATGCTGGTGGCCATATTGCCAGCACCGATGAATGCAATGGTCTTATTGGTCATTCTTAATTCCTTGGTGGTTATGACGCCTGGCCCCGAACAGAGCTGTACCAATGCGAACCATGGTAGCCCCTTCAGCAATGGCAGCCTCCAGGTCTCCGGTCATTCCCATGGATAATGTGTCCATAGTTAGATGGTGCCCACGGTTAAGAGATTCAAGGGCATCAGCCAGCCTTTTGAAGGGAGCCCGCTGTTTACTTTCATCGGCTTCCGGTGCGGGTATTGCCATTAGCCCACGCAACCGTAGTCTCGGTAATTGAGATATGGCCGCTGCCAGTTCAGGAAGTTCTGCCAGAGTGGCTCCGGATTTGCTTTCTTCTTCGCTGACATTGACCTGAAGACAGATATTCAGGGGTGGCAGTTCTTCCGGGCGTTGATCATTCAGTCGTTGGGCAATTTTAAAACGATCGACACTGTGTACCCACTGGAAGTGAGAGGCAATATCGCGGGTTTTATTCGACTGGATGGGCCCGATAAAGTGCCAGACCAAGCCTTCCAGGTCACAGAGTTGGGTGATTTTATCCACAGCCTCCTGCAAATAGTTTTCGCCAAAATCCCGCTGGCCCAGCTGCCAGGCTTCAGCAATCATCTCGGCGGGCTTGGTTTTACTGACTGCCAGAAGTTTCACCTGGCCTTCCCGAACGCTGGCTTGTTCGGCCTTATAAATTCTTTCAAAAACCTGGTCGAATTGACTTTTTAATGAGGTCATCAGCCTGTACAGTAGTGCGTTAATAGGTAGAAACCGATATTTCGGTCGAAAATAAGAAGATGTCCCGGTCTATTTTACCTGCGTCCGGGTTTCAGGGGGAAATTCATGGACATAACCGAACTGCTGGCCTTCAGTTATAAGCAAGGCGCTTCGGATCTTCACATCTCAGCTGGCCTTCCGCCTATGATTCGTATAGACGGAGATATTCGCCGGATTAACCTGCCTCCTATGGATCACAAGCAAGTTCACAGCCTGATCTATGACGTCATGAACGACAAACAGCGAAAAGACTACGAAGATAAGCTGGAAACGGACTTCTCCTTTGAAGTTCCCGGGGTCGCCCGTTTTCGTGTCAACGCCTTTAACCAGAGCCGCGGAGCCGGTGCCGTATTTCGAACTATCCCCAGCAAAGTGCTCTCCCTGGAAGATCTGGGCATGGGTCAGGTGTTCAAGGATATTGCCCTGAAGCCCCGGGGTCTGGTGTTGGTGACCGGTCCTACAGGTTCCGGTAAAAGTACCAGTCTGGCGGCCATGATGGATTTTATCAATGACAATAAGTATGAGCATATACTGACCATCGAAGATCCCATTGAATTTGTCCACACGTCGAAAAAATGTCTGGTAAATCAGCGGGAAGTTCACAGGGATACTCACAGTTTCAGCGACGCACTGCGCTCAGCACTGCGTGAAGACCCCGATATTATTCTGGTGGGGGAGCTGCGTGACCTTGAAACCATTCGTCTTGCCCTGACTGCTGCAGAAACCGGACACCTGGTTTTCGGAACCCTGCACACCACCTCCGCAGCCAAGACCATTGACCGTGTGGTGGACGTATTTCCGGGAGCAGAAAAAGCCATGGTGCGCTCGATGCTTTCAGAATCACTGCAGGCGGTTATCTCCCAGACTCTGCTCAAGAAAAACGGTGGCGGACGTGTGGCAGCCCACGAGATCATGATCGGTACTTCCGCTATCCGTAACCTGATCCGCGAAGACAAGATTGCCCAGATGTACTCTGCTATCCAGACCGGCGGTTCCCTTGGCATGCAGACACTGGATCAGTGCCTCCATGAGCTGGTGAGAAAAGGCCAGATTGCCAGAGATGTGGCCCAGGAAAAAGCCCGGGACCCGGAAAACTTCTGACTATGGATATTAACCGCTTACTCAAAGTGATGGCCGAAAAGAAGGCCTCTGACCTGTTTATCACGGCTGGCTTTCCGCCCAGTTTTAAACTCAATGGCAGGATCGTTCCTGTCAGCAAGGAGCCTCTTACAGCCACCATGACACGGGATATGGTGTACGGTGTTATGGATGAGGATCAGAAAGCTGAATTTAATCGGGAGCATGAATGCAACTTTGCGATTTCAGCGTCCACAATCGGTCGTTTTCGTATCAGTGCCTTCTATCAGCGAAATCTGGCTGGCATGGTATTGAGAAGGATTGAGACTGAGATTCCGACGCTGGACCAGCTCAAGTTGCCGAAGACGATCAAAGACCTTGCGCTGGCCCGGCGTGGTCTGGTGCTTTTTGTCGGGGCGACCGGTGTCGGCAAATCTACTTCTCTTGCGGCGATGATCGGGCATCGGAATGAGCATGCCTGCGGGCACATAATCAGTATTGAAGACCCGATTGAATTTATTCATCAACATGGCAAATCCATTGTCACTCAGCGTGAAGTGGGCATTGATACCGAGTCATACGCTGTGGCTCTGAAAAATACCCTGCGACAGGCGCCGGATGTCATTATGATTGGTGAAATCAGAACCCGTGAAACCATGGAATATGCCATGGCATTCGCAGAGACAGGGCACCTCTGTCTGGCAACACTGCATGCCAATAACGCTAATCAGGCTCTGGAAAGGATTATTCATTTCTTCCCGGCGGATCGTCACACTCAGATATGGATGGATTTATCCCTGAACCTGAAGGGCATTATTGCCCAGCAGCTGGTGAGAACCCGAAAAGGTAAAGGCCGTCGGGCAGCTGTTGAGGTTCTTCTCAATACCCCCTTGATTCAGGATACGATCCGTAACGGTGATGTTCACGAACTCAAGACGATTATGAAGAATTCACGTGAGCTGGGTATGCAAACGTTTGATCAGGCATTGTTTGAACTATACGACAATGGAGATATTACTTACGAAGCCGCCCTGGCTCATGCTGATTCACCCAACGACCTGCGCCTTTTGATTAAACTGGGGTCAGGGGCTAATGGTGAGCATTTGACCAAAATGGCGGACAAGCTTAGCCTGCAGCATGAGGAGATTTTCTAGCAGCCTGTCGGACTTAAGCGTCCGTAGCGAGGATTGCAAGAAATTGA
>NZ_JAHHPN010000684.1:0-2992 GCF_024606325.1 Endozoicomonas sp. ONNA1 | reverse complement strand
GTCGCCATGAGCTTTCAATCTTTTCAGGATGATACCGTCAGGGTTGAGTACACTCCCGGTCAGCCCGGGGGCGTGGTGGCAGGACAGTCTGGTAACAAACCCCACCGCATTGATATTTCTCGTATAGAAAGACCTGACAACTCTCTATTTTCTCAATACTTTCCCGGAACGGTCTCAAGTCAATTCATCCTGCAGAGGAACAAAAAAAACAACGGCTATTCGGAAACAAGACTTGATGATGCGAATCCCCGGACAGGCGGTGGCGGTCAGCGACTCAGTGATGACCAGGTTTCAGCACTCAGAGAGATGGTGACACAGCTGGAAGACCTATTACTCTGCCCCGTGGATGTGGAATTTGCCATCGATCATCAGGATCGCCTGTTTCTGTTGCAGGTGCGCCCCATAACCCGACTCTCCGGGGGCATGGATTTTGCCATGTCCAGACCCGGATCGAAAGAGACCCTGGCTATTGGCAAAGGCGTTAGCGAAGGCTATTGCACCGGACCCATCTGGTTGGCCAAAAAAAGAGAGGCAGACTCTATGCCGGAGGGAGCCATTGTTGTGGCCCGACATGCTGAAGAATGGATGCTTGAGCCTGGGTTCCTCAGGCGGGCAGGAGGGTTTGCCTTTGATCAAGGAGGGTTCAATGATCATGTGGCGATTCTCATGAAACAGGAGGAAAAAACCTTGATGCTGGCCGAGGGGCAGTATCCGGCCTTAGCCGCTCTGCATGGCCGACAGGTGACACTGGCCAGCGCCCGTTTTAATGGTATACCCTCTGCCTTCATTGCTGCCGGTGACCTTACCAGAAAACTGGCCAGTCACAGAAGCCTGTCCTGTGGTATTTCTGATGTGCCGTTAACAAAAGCTGTCCCGTCACGGGATGATTTATCCCCCCCAGAGGGCACATTCCGACTGGTCGCCAGCGGCTTTCAATGGCTCGCGGATCAAAATGCCCGGCTGCTGGCATTTTTTGCCTCCGGCGGCGGTCTGGATTGTCTGGCAAACCCGGTAAAACTAAGCATTTCGCCTCAACGATCAAAGCTACTGGCAGAGACCGTAGACAACGTAAACCGGCTGATTCACGGGGCTGAAGCCCTGTTGGAGGGCTACCGGGCCTTCTTGCTGCTGGCGGGAAACAGCGATTCAGAAGAGGTCCAGTCATTGCTGGATGAATTGATGCAATTGACCTCCCGGTTCGTGACGTTGAAACAGACTATCCAATCCGGGTTAGAGAGTATCACTCGTCACCAGCAGACCGGTGAAGAGCGTCAATTGTCGTTTATTAAGTGGGTGGCCGACTGCTATCAGCTAAAATCCTTTCTTCAAGCACTCAATCCCGGGAAGGCTGAACAGGTTCTGAGTGTTCATGAGCTGATTTTTGCCCTGCATCAGCGTTTCGTAAAGGCGCTGGCACCGGTCACTCTGGCCTCGGGTCATGGTAGGGTTTCTGAGGAAAAACGCGTCACCTATGTTGATTGTACGACTCCGGGTGACTCAGGTGAAAAGGCATCGCTATTGAGTCCGTCCTGTAAAACATCGATCAAAAAATTAGAGTACTCAGGGACTGTCGTCAGTATGGATGACGCTTTGATTGTTAACCTGGAGCTCGGAAGTCATATCTGTGTTATCGAACTACTTGAAAACGCAGAGGGGGGGAAAGGACGAACCTTGCGGCTGAAATTTTCCGACCAGTTTCGGAGCACTGATGGCAGTGATAAGCGTGGTAAGTTAATGCGTATGTGGTTTTTAGTGCAGTTACTGAAAGTGATTAAACTGGATAAACAAGCTGATAGTATGAAGCTGAGTTGCAGTGCCGTAACGAGTGAAATGATCGTCGAATATCCCCAAATGAAGTCACGTGAAATCCTGCAGGAAGCCTTTGAAAAACTGACGATTGTGTTAGATGCTATGTGCGATCTCGATTTACTCTTTAGCGACAACGACATTTTTGAAGAATATCATTGGGACTTTAACATGCTTGCACAACGCCTTAATCCCGATGTTGCGACAGAAGCGGACAGATTCACCTTTCAACATTGTCTTTTCTCAATGTTTTATCTGGGGGATGAACGCATTAGTCCCGATTGCTGCCAGTTATTAAGCAACCACCTTCAACAGTTTGTTCATTATGCTGAGCGGTTAGGCGAGTGTCAGTCGTTAGTATTTCTCAGGCAAAAACCGGAACACAGTCTGCGGGAAATATTAATGAGTAATGAGATGAGTGAGAGCATCCGCAGGGAACTCTTACATCATTATTTATTGTTAGATCCTCATTACTCTATTCGGCTGGTTGAGGATTTTTATCCCCATTTGAGAGGTCAATACTTCGTTATCAAACCATCACGTGATTACACGCTGACGCTTGATGTTCCGCCGAGTCAGTCGCTTTTGGATATTAAAGAAAAGATCAGGAAAACCATGGTGAAGGGTGGGCTGAAATATGTCAGCCAACGGGTTCGGAATGATCAAGAGCTTGTATTAGAAGTCATTGCAGTAAAACCATTGCACCTGAAATATGTCAGTGAAGAACTGAAGTGTGATAAAGGTGTCGTCATGGCCGAAGTCACTCAGGATGGCTATTGTCTGAGTTATGCCAGCCAGCAACTTCAGGATGATGATGAGGTTGTCATGGCCGCCATGGCTGAGTATCCGCGCGCTCTTCAGTATGCCAGTGAAAGAATCCGAAGTGATAAAAGCATTATTTAAAAGTCAATTGATCGCAGTATTGTTTCCTTACAATATGCCGGTGAAACGGTATTGAATGATCACGAGTGTATGCTCTAATTAATTGCAAGGAGGCCACGTGCTTTTACATATGCGGCTCCCGGGCTCAAACATGATCAGTTTTTATCGATTCAGCCATTCTAAGAAACCCCGAAGTC
This sequence comes from Endozoicomonas sp. ONNA1, assembly GCF_024606325.1. Taxonomy (NCBI): domain Bacteria; kingdom Pseudomonadati; phylum Pseudomonadota; class Gammaproteobacteria; order Oceanospirillales; family Endozoicomonadaceae; genus Endozoicomonas; species Endozoicomonas sp. ONNA1. Next base: position 107 of record NZ_JAHHPN010000684.1, on the reverse strand, counting down.
CATAAATATGTCAGGGAGTTTTTGAATAAGCTCTGATCGACTCTGACAACAATGGGCTAGCAGCCTGTCGGACTTAAGGCTGTCCTACTGCGGTTGCAATAAATTGG
>NZ_JAHHPN010000683.1:0-2080 GCF_024606325.1 Endozoicomonas sp. ONNA1 | reverse complement strand
TGAGCTGATTTTTGCCCTGCATCAGCGCTTCGTAAATGCACTGGCGCCGGTCTCTACGACTTCGGGTCAGGGCACAGTATCCCATCAGAAATGGGCAGTCACCTATGTTGATTTCACACCCCCGAGAAAAAAGGCGTCCCTATTGACGCCGTCCTTCAAAGCCGCCATCGAAGGAATAATGCGCCCTGTGACTGTTGTTAGCTTGGTTGACGCCTTAATTGTTAACCTGGAGTTAGGACTTCATGTGGGCCTTATCGAGCTGCTTGAAAACGCTGGGGGAGGAAAAGAACGAACCTTGCGGCTGAAGTTTTCTGACAGATTTCGTCGCCCTGATGGCAGTGATGGACCTCATAAATTGAAACGTATGTGGCTTCTGGTACGGTTATTGAAAGCGATCGGACTTCATAAAGATGCCGATAGCATGGAGCTGGGTTACAACCCTGCAGTGGGAGAAATTATCGTCGAATGCGTCCGAATAACATCCACTCAAGCCATGTTGGGTGCCTTCCAAAAACTGTTCACTGTGGTAACTGCAACTCGTGACCTGGATAGTCTATTGAGGGGCATAGCTATTTTTGAAGGAGATCAATGGAACTTTAGCTTGCTTGCAGAACGCCTTAACAGCAATGCTCCAGTAGAAACCGACAGGTTCGCCTTTCAACATTGTCTTTTCTTAATGGTTTATTGGAAGTTCAATAAGATGACTTTCAGTTGCTACCCGTTATTAAGTACTCCCCACCAAGAGTTTATTGATCATAGTCGGCAGTTGGTAGCATGTATGAAAAAATCGGAGGATCATCTTAAGGAAATGTTAATGAGTGATGAGGTCAGTGAGGACACCCGCAGGGAACTATTACATCATCTTTTATTACTAGATCCCAATAAAGCTAACGCCATCTCATTGATTGAGCATATCTATGGTTTGAGTGATCAATACTTTGTGGTTGAGCCATCCCACAATTACCGACTGAAATTTTATATTCCACCGTGTCAGCCGTCTATGGCTCATAAAGAAAAGGTCAGGGATGTTCTGCTGAAGCATGGGTTGAAATATGCCAGCCAACAGATTAGAAACGATAGGGATCTTGTATTAACAACCATTGCCGAAGCCCCGGATAATCTGGAATATGTTAGTGAAGAACTGAAGGGTGATAGACATGTTGTCATGACCGCAATCACGCGGGATGGGTATCAACTGCTCTATGCAGCTCCGAAATTTCAGGATGATGATGTTGTTGTAAAGACTGCTATCTCAAAGACTCCATCGGCTCTGAAGTATGCAAGTGAGAGATTACGAGGAGATAAAAACATTGTTCAAATCGCAGTTGCCAGAGATATTCGTAACTTAGATTACGCCAGTGAAGAGGTATTGAATGATCGCGAGTATTTGCTGAACTTAATTGAACATAATTCTCATGCTTTCATGTATGCGGCTACTGAGCTTCAGCATGATAATGCCTTTATCCGTTCAGCAACCCTCAGAAACCCTGAGCTTCACAGGCTTCTTAAAGCTCTGGGCCTGGAAAAAGTCGATGATGAACCTTAGTGACGGGTAATGGACTGCTGTTTACCGGACTTTTATGGCTCAATCTCCAAGTACCATCTGGTCAGGTGCTTATCACCGATAGTTAAAGCTATTCTCTAACGTTATTTAACCTTCATTTTAATCGTTGTAATGTGTAATCCGCCTGGATTATCTGATGAGCACTCTCACTGGCATTCAGACGACTAAGTCTTTTATATCCTGATCAAATGGTTTTTTCGGGCTGATGTGTGAACTTTATAAAAAAAACATAGTCAAACGAAATTAATTGATTAATGCGACAAGCTCCTGACCATTAAATCATGGATTAATATTAACTTTAAAGGAATATCTTGATGTTACCAGATCGTGTTGACACATCATTTCAGCATATCCCGCCAACGAATCCAACTCAGGATAGCGAGGTCAGTGATTCATTCAAAAGGCATTTCCGCGATCCTGATACCAGTGGCGTTCCGATCGGCGAAACACCACTGGCCAATCGCCTCTGCAGCGCCTGCAGTTTATCTTCTTCAGATCAGGCTGCTGACTATTCTC
>NZ_JAHHPN010000682.1:0-1399 GCF_024606325.1 Endozoicomonas sp. ONNA1 | reverse complement strand
TGGCTATGATGCTGGGCATTATTACTAGAAGATTTGAGCATGTATCCATTCATTCATTCATTCGACTCCTGGCCAATCTCCGCAGGGCCAACAAAGCCCCCAAAATTTCTGTTAATGCTGTCAGTGAGAACCGCTAAGGAGCAGCATCAGAGCTTGTAGGTTTATTCGATTCTTCAGCAGCTTGTTGTTCAGCTCTCAAAGCTTCTTCCATAGACAAAAGAAGAGCAAGTTCCAAATCATCTTCAGGAGCAGCATCTTGATTATTAGTAATAGGAATATCAGCTTGTTGTGTAGTCGTAGTAGTTTGTTGATTGTTATTGTCACTATTGGCAGCGGCAGCAGCTTGACGTCTTTGTTCTTCTTCTAATGATGCAAGAATAGCCATAGCTAATTGAGGATCGTCAGCTTCGGTGCCGAAGTTGAAGGCACCACCAGTGGCACTGACGCCTGTATGAACACCAAAGCTACCAGAACCAGGTCCATCTCCCATCAAGGCAGTAGAGAACAATAAATCAATAACGCTACCGTGTTCAGGGACGACATAAAAGTAGGCGTTCTTTCGGACTTGTTCGGTGAATTCCTTCAAGATTGATGTGTTAGAGGGGCATCCAAGACTAATGATACTAACACCGACATTATGCTTGCGGAGGGCGGTGGCGAGTTGACGAAGCTTGTCAGGGCTGTCGGTGACAGGGGAGCCTACAAAGATGACGACTTGCTTTTGGGAGCGGTTGTTCTTGGCGTGGGAGAGAGCGAGCATGGCGATTCGGACACCATTAGCAAAGTGGGATTCGCCACCGACGGCAATCGAGGCGAGGCTAGCAGAGATGCGGTCGATGTCTTCAGTGAGGGTTTCACGGACGGAGCAGGCATTGCCGCCGAAGGTGAGCAAACCAATGACGTTTTCGGGGTTGCGTTGGATGAGGGCTTCGCAAAGGAGGGAGCAGGCTTCCTGGACAGCCATGATACGGTTGGGACTATAGTCGCCGTTGCGCATGTAATCAGAGGAGTCAATGCAGAGGAAAGTTGTTAATGCCAATACAGGCCTGGTAATAAACCAGCATACAATAATAAATAATGATTTTTTCATAGCTTACTCCGGAAGGAAGTCTTGTTTTCTGAGCCTCTCCCTCACTTATTTTTGAATTTCTCACCGTTCCAGCAGGTTTTATCAATGGTTACATTGTCTGTGGAGGGGCGCTGTCATCACGTACTTTCATCACTTGCATGAGCTTGTTTTTAGCCATGAAACACCTCTTACAGGCTGAAAGTCGCCGTGGCTAGTTTAGACAAAAAACGGCTGATCCATTCATTAATATGCATGAATCACTCAGTGTTAAACGATTGTTTCTTTATGCTGTTTGAATGGCTATGATGCTGGGCATTATTACTAGAAGAT
>NZ_JAHHPN010000681.1:0-1836 GCF_024606325.1 Endozoicomonas sp. ONNA1 | reverse complement strand
CGAAAAAGCGCAGTTTACAGCGAGTAAATGAGCATTTTGAGCCACTTTTTAACGCCGTATCGGCGAAGCGTTGCACTTTTGCGACAGGCTCCCGGAGGTTCGGGTGAAACTGCGGCCATGAGTCAGCAGCAGGATAAACCTCACCATTGCAAGACTGCCTGTTCAAAAGACCTGCTGAATGCATCAGCCGGGCTTGTTATTCAGAAAGGCTTTTGGTCATGGGAATAAAGTCCAGCATGATTCCACCGGGAGAGTGATAAGTGGAAACTTTATCTCCCTCAAAACCACGACGCCGATAAAAGGGAGCTGCATTCAAAGTCGAATTCAGCTTTATTTGGGAGAGACCGGCTTCTTTCGCAATTTGTTCCAGATGAATCATCATTTTGCGAGCAACGCCCATCCTCATAAACTGTGGGTCGACAAAGATTGCATCGACCGCACTGTCCCTGGTATCAATCATTCCCGTACCGGCTTCTTCTCCTTCCATCATCGCAACAAGAAAATTCTGCTCAACGCTATCCATAAAATTCTCAGAGTTAGAGCCTTCAGTCCAGAGAGTCAAAGCTTCATCACTGTAATGACCGGCATTGAGAAAGTATCGCCAGATTACGAAGTTCAAAAGCTCTCTGAGCATCACTGCGTTGTGCTTTTCTTATTTCCATTCTTGTCAGGGGCCTCCCGCTTTTTTTCTGGAGGAACGGCTTTCAGAATTTACCGGCTCTCACCCTATTCTGATAGCCGCCTCACTGCTCAAAGCTCCCGACTTGTATTTGTCAATAGTAATCCATGATCTTACAGTTCTGATTTGCTTTTGGGCTTATCAGAATAATTAAGACGATAGGCATCGTTTATACCTCCATCTGTATCTCCATAGTCAATCTCATTGCCTGTCTGGTAGTGCCCGGTTTTATCAACGCTGCAAAATTGGTGGCCTCGAATCATGGCCTGAAGCAGGCAATATTCTGTGGAATCAGGGATACCATAAACCGTGTGCGTGGCAAACGGCTGACCATCGCGCACAGCCCAACCTTCGCCTACCCAAGTGATATCAGGCCGATCTTTACGTAAAGTCTGCAGTTCAGACAAGGGCATCAGTTCTTTGCCAACACCTGCATCAAACACCTTGCATTTAGTCGTATGGGTAAACTTTCCAAAAGCGATACCATTGTTTGGCAGAGGTTTTACACACAGGTCGAGATCACTGAACCCGACATCTTTTGGTCTTTCAGCAGAGCAGAACCTGAAAAGACCTACCAGAGAGCCAGAGTTCATCACCCACTTATCAGACTGATCAGGACTGAGCGGATCATTCTTGTGCATAGGCAGTTTGTAGAAACTGGACAGAACCTCTCTTTCTGTAGCATTCAGCCAGAAGTAGTTGCGGCTTCGTTTGATATCATGGCCGTCACTATTCTTTACTTCATAGACACAAAAGTTCTTTTTGTTGTCTGCCGCCTGAACGGGTTCTGTCAGGTCCAGCGCCGCTCTGCCGAAGTACCATTGTGGTTTGCCAGGCTTGACTTCATCATCAATGACTATACACAGGCTGCCATCAGCTGGTAGAACCGACTGGGATTGCCAGCACGGTTCTGCATTAACACCCGGAGAAAGCAACAGGGCAAAAGGAAGACCAAATTTGAGAAATCTCTTCATTACACTATCCTCCTGTTTCAAGAACACTACGCATTAGTCAAGAAGTGTAGTGAATTAATTAGAATGAGTTGATGTTTAAAATTGCTTAAACCGTACACTTTTTGACACATTGAACCCGGTATAAGTTCCCTGGCAGCCTGTCGGACTTAAGGCTGTCCTATTGCGGTTGCAATAAATTGGTCT
>NZ_JAHHPN010000680.1:0-1848 GCF_024606325.1 Endozoicomonas sp. ONNA1 | reverse complement strand
TGATTGGGGCAGAAGACGCCTTCTACACGTATGAATACGAGGAGCACTTCAAGATTTTGCCAGCGATCCATGATTGGAGTTCGGATGCGAACCGCATTAAGGATGGTAAGAAGGTTCCGGAAGGGTTCGTCTATTCCAGTGACAACAACGCGGAGTGGATGACGGACGAAGAATTGAAGTCCTGGATTGATTCAAATCGTGAAAAGATCGGGAGCTTTTAATCCATGATCCCTTATGGTCGACAGGAAATCACCCAACACGATGTCGATGCCGTCGTGGAGGTGCTCCAGTCAGATTTCCTGACCCAAGGGCCGAAGGTTCCGTTGTTTGAACAGACTGTGGCCAATCATGTTGGGGTCCGTTTCGGTGTTGCGGTCAACAGTGCCACCTCCGCATTGCACATCGCCTGCGCCGCACTGGGGCTCACTGAGGGGGATTGGCTGTGGACGTCGCCGATCACCTTCGTGGCATCCGCCAATTGCGGGCTTTACTGTGGGGCCCAAATCGACTTCGTGGACATTGATCCCGCCACCTACAACCTTTGCCCGTTAGCCCTCGAACGTAAGCTCAAGCAAGCGGAGGGCGAGGGACGACTTCCCAAGGTGGTCGTAGCGGTCCATCTGTGTGGCCAGTCCTGCGACATGGAGGCCATCCATAGGCTGGCTCAGCGATATCAGTTTCACATCATCGAGGACGCCTCACACGCAATTGGTGGCAAGTACCAGAGCGAATTCGTGGGCTGTGGCCGCTACAGTGATATCACGGTGTTCAGCTTTCACCCGGTTAAAATTGTGACGACGGGCGAAGGCGGTATGGCTGTGACGAATGACCCAGAGTTGGCGGCTTCGATGGAGCTCCTTCGGAGTCATGGCATCACGCGGGATCCTGAGCGTATGACTCATCCACCGGATGGGCCCTGGTACTACCAGCAGGTAAACCTGGGATTCAATTACCGGATGACAGAACTTCAGGCCGCGCTGGGTGTGAGCCAGATGGCTCGGCTTGATGATTTTGTTGCCCGACGCCATGAACTGGCGCAACGTTACGAACGTCTTTTGGCGGATCTTCCTATTACTCTGCCTTGCCAAAACCCGGATACGTACTCCGGATTCCATCTATACGTGATTCGATTGCGCTTGAAAGAGCTGAACAACTCCCATCGACAGGTCTTCGAGTCGTTGCGAGATCAGGGCATTGGCGTCAATTTGCACTACATTCCAGTCCACACTCAACCCTACTACGCTGCTATGGGCTTTTCGCCTGAGGATTTCCCCGAGGCCATGCGTTACTACAACGAGGCCATCGGCTTACCGATGTTCCATGGCCTGACGATTGAGCAGCAGGATACGGTTGTGGGTGCGTTGAAACAGGCACTAGCGCAATGAACGTTGCCATTATTCCGGCACGAGGTGGCAGTAAGCGGATCCCCCGTAAAAATATCCGGGAGTTCTGCGGCAAGCCGATGATTGCCTGGTCCATTGAGGCCGCCCTTGAAAGTGGCTGTTTTGATCGGGTCATCGTTTCGACGGACGATGAGACAATCGCGGAGGTTGCTAGGCAATTTGGGGCAGAAACACCGTTTTCCCGGCCCGCGGCGCTCTCCGACGATTTTACCGGTACCCTCCCGGTTATCCGACATGCTGTTGAATGGCTGATTCAGAGCGGGATCGCCATTAATTACGCGTGTTGCCTTTACGCTACAGCGCCGTTCGTCTCGGCCGAATCGATTCGAGAAGGGCATCGGAAACTTCTGGAATCCGGATGCAACTTTGCCCTGACGGTAACCAGCTTTGCTTTCCCCATCCAACGTGCCTTGAAGATAAATGAAGGTGGCCGATTGGAGATGTT
>NZ_JAHHPN010000060.1:0-7351 GCF_024606325.1 Endozoicomonas sp. ONNA1 | reverse complement strand
AAAGAAAATCAGCCGCAATGAATTTGCAACCCTGGTTACCCTGCAGGGCGTTTACCTGGAAGGTATCCAGAATATAAATTCATTTAAGATTGTGCATCACAAGCTGTTTGACGATAAGGGAAACGCGAATAAAGTCAACTGGGAAATCATAAAGTTATCATTGGAAAAGTCAGAGAGGTTTTTTCTCGATTCTTCTTTTGATGTCGATTCCATCATCATGGAAATGAAGCGTTTGCTTAAAAAAGCATCTCCGGCTGAAGCAGGTTTCTGGTCCTGCAAGTACCCAATTGGCTTTGGTGAAGAAGAAGGAGGGCAGAAAACGATGAAAAAAGCCCTGCTAAGCAGAGATTTCTGGGTTTTATTTGTTGATTGCTGGTGGACTGGGTGGATGATATGCCCGTCGATCACGTTGCGACAGGCTTTTATTGACAGTTTTTGTCAGAAAGAAGCCCATAAAATCAATCCAGTGATCGGGAGCAGTACACCTGAAGATATTAGAACCGGCGGCCTGAAAGGATACAGAGACATGGCCATTCCGTTTCCTGGGCATCCTTTGCCAAAAACTGCTGACTACTTATCTGCAATATTGATTCTCGTGTTTATGCAGCATGATTTTTATCATGCGGTACGAGCCAGCATGCTAAAAAATGCTGATATCCATGTAATCATTGCCATTGCCGATGTTGTGAGAAAGATTAAAACGGCCTTCCATAATGAGTACACCAGGGTAAAACAGGATTTTCAGCAGAAGAAAGAGTGCTTTGAAAGCTCCATTTCCACATGCTCGCAGGAACAACAAGACCAAAAGATAGAAGAATGGCAGGAGTGTGAGAAGTCGGCCAAAAAAACGCTGGAATATCTGAAGTCTACCAGAAAAGCCCTGGGCCAACTGGCATTTAACCTTGAAGATCTTGAAACCCATTTACCAACGTGGGACATACATCGGCATAACTATGATGAAAATCGATTCATACATCACTTATCAAATATTTTGTTTCAGTTGAACAGTTCTTTGGGAAAAACGTGGAGTGAGTTACTGAGTGAAACCGATGCAGGTATTGTTGGTCAGTGCGTTATTCCGATGATTTCCGGTAATTTGTCTAATCCCCGGAAAATGTATGATCATTTCTGCCGCACGATTGATAGGGTAGTAAATTCTGCTGGCAAACAACATCTCTCAGAAACGCAGAAACAGGAATACGTAGCCAGAAGTAAAAAGTTCATTGAACCGCTGAATCCATCGGTAAAGCTGGACCAATCACAATGGCCGACTTTCCTCCGGGGAACCATGATAGGTGATAAGCGGGTGCTCATTCCAAGCTCTGGACTTGGTTAATGAACAAATGAAATCATGCAATTTATTGATTTTTTTGATTAACTGCGGCAGTCAGGTTCAGGTTGGAGGTAACGACAATTACCTTTCATTCTGTAGAAAGCATTACAGGGAGTTGTTTGGAAGATAAACGTCTTTTGTCGTGATACGCCTTTTATGGGTATAAATGACAGTAGATTCTTTTCATAGCAAACGGTTATATTTATATCCCCTTTCGATATTTGATGTTTCAGTGATGTTATGGATTTGAGTCTGTACCCGCAACTAATAGCCATGCTCGTTGTCTTCCTGGGGGCTCTGATCCAGGGCATGGTCGGTTTTGGTATGGCGGTGGTGGCCGCACCTATTCTCTATATCGTTGCACCCTCTCTGGTGCCGGCTACCCTGATCTGCATGGCTATGTTCCTTTCTCTCCTGACGGTCAGAAAGTATCGGGGGGCACTGGATTTGGCAGAGATGAAGTATGCTGTGGCTGGCAGAATTCCGGGTTCACTGCTGGGAGCTTATCTTTTGGCAGTGGCCTCCAGAGAGCACATGAGTCTTTTTATTGGTCTGGCTGTGCTGATGGCCGTTTTTGTGAGTCTGTTTTCTGTAAAGATTCGAGCGACTAAATCCAGCTTGTTTGTCGCTGGTGTTGTTTCTGGTATCACAGGCACAACATCGTCTATTGGCGGGCCTCCGGTAGCCCTGGTCATGCAGAACGAAACCGGTGACAAAATCCGGGCCAGCATGTCCATTTATTTTGTTTTCAGCAGTACTATCTCACTGATATTTCTATCAGTAGCAGGCATGGTGGGTCTTGATGACTTTAAAGATGCCCTGATGCTGCTTCCAGCTGTATTGCTGGGGAGTAAAACCGCTTCCCATGTATCCCCCCGAATTGATCAAAGAATTATGCGCCATGCCTTGCTGGTTCTTTGCAGTATTGCTGGTGTCAGTGCTATTGCTTCGGGTGTTCGCTAGTTGATCTTTGAGGCCATGCTTCCGCTTACATTCCTGCTGGGAAAGCAGAGCAGTTGACTTTGGTTTTTTTGTCGTTTAGGCTTTTGAGGAATGCGCTGATTTGTCTTGGCTTGCGGGCGCTCTAGAAATACGGCTAAAAGAAGGGGTTATGAACGCATTCATGAAAAACCACTCTGTTTAGCACAGAGTGGTTTTTTTTTGGTCGTGAAAAAGAGGTCGCCTGGCGGACCTCAAGGCTGTAATCCGAGTCGACAGCATGACCAGCTCCCATTGAAAACCATCAAGGTAGACGAATTGATTGAACTGACTGAATATACCTCAGTCGGCCATGACCTGATTGTATCTGAATCAGGCAGGAGTAATGATGATAGAACTGAAAAACCTTACCAAGGTGTTTAAGGTAGGAGGTAGAGAGCTTAAGGCGCTGGATGGGATTAACCTCACTGTGCCTGAAGGATCAATCTACGGTGTGATTGGCTCAAGCGGCGCTGGCAAGAGTACGCTGATACGTTGTGTCAATATGTTAGAGCGTCCCGGTTCGGGCCGGGTCATTGTGGACGGGCAGGACCTCACTCAGTTGACCGGGAAAGAACTGCGTCTGGTCCGCCACAACATTGGCATGATTTTCCAGCACTTCAATCTGCTGTCGAGTCGAACTGTTTATCAGAATATTGCTCTACCACTGGAACTGGCCGGTGCCAGTTCACAAGAAATAGAAACGGCGGTGATTCCCCTGCTGGATCTGACCGGTTTGAAAGAAAAGCGGGACAGCTATCCTTCTCAGCTTTCAGGTGGTCAGAAACAGAGGGTGGCTATTGCTCGCGCCCTGGCCAGTAAGCCAAAGGTTCTTTTGTGTGATGAGGCAACTTCTGCGCTTGACCCTCAGACCACACGATCCATTCTTGGACTTTTGAAGGATATTAATCGTGAGTTGAAGATCACAGTGCTGATCATTACTCATGAGATGGATGTTGTTAAAACGATTTGCGATCGAGTTGCCATACTAAGCCATGGTCAACTGATTGAAGAGAATGATGTCGAATCCTTCTTCCTGAATCCAAAAACGGAATTGTCCAGAGAGTTTGTTTGCAGTGCCATCCACCAAAAGCCGGCGGCTGAAGTGGAAAGCCGCTTTCAGTCAGAGCCGACCGAAGGCTCAAGGCCGGTTGTAAGGATTACCTTTGTAGGGCGTCGGGTGGTGGAGCCCTTAATTACCCGGGCGGCAAGGCAGTTTGGTACTGATTTTGTGATTCTGCAAGCCGACATTGAAACCGTTCATGGTAAGTCCATGGGCTTTCTGATGGTAGAAATTATGGGCGAGGAGTCAGATGTTGAGGCTTCCATGACGTTCCTCAGGGATAATGTACAGGTGGAGGTAGTGGGTTATGTCAGCTGATTCCTGGCTTCTTCTGGGGAAGGCACTCTGGGAAACCCTTTACATGACAGTGGTGTCTGGTGGGCTCAGTTTTCTCTTTGGTATTCCGCTTGGTGTGTTGCTATATATTACCAAGCCCGGTCGTATTAAAGAAAATGCGGTTTTGAATTCAGTGCTGGGTGCTATCGTCAACGCTACACGTTCTGTGCCTTTTATTATACTGCTGGTGGCGATCATTCCCCTGACTCGCCTGCTGGTGGGAACCTCCATCGGGACAACAGCTGCGATTGTGCCACTGACCCTTGCAGCTATCCCATTTGTTGCTCGCATTGCTGAAGGCGCCATCAATGAAGTACCTTTCGGACTGGTTGAAGCAGCCCAATCCATGGGCGCAACACCTTTGCAGATCGTCAGTCGGGTATTGCTGCCTGAAGCGCGCCCCGGCCTGATTAATGGTATGACTATTACTCTGGTGACTCTGGTCAGTTACTCGGCCATGGCAGGTGCCATCGGTGGTGGAGGTCTTGGTGATCTGGGCATCCGCTACGGCTACCAGCGTTTTGATGGCGTCATCATGCTCGCCACTGTTGTGGTGCTTATTGTGCTGGTGCAGCTGATACAGAGTATTGGTGACCGTTTGCAAAATTATTACGACAGAACTCGCTGATTGTTTGCGAATTTAAATTATTGAATGGGGCAGGCTGTTTCAGTGGTTTGTCCAATGTGACTGGCTGAATGGAGAAGTGAAGAATGTTTGCAGTCAATAAATTAAAGTCACTCGCAGTTGCGGCGCTTGTGGCGGGCGGTGTCCTGTTGGCGGGATGTGGCTCTGAGAATGCCTCAGAAGGCCCTTTGAAAGTGGGTGTTATGGCGGGGCCGGAAGCTGACGTCATGAAAGTGGCCGCTGACATTGCTAAAAAAGATCACGGTGTAGATGTTGAGTTGGTTGAGTTTTCTGACTACGTTTCTCCCAATGTGGCTCTGGCTGACGGTTCTATTGATGCTAACGCCTTCCAGCACAGGCCGTATCTGGACAGCATGATTCGTGATCGTGGCTTCAAGCTGGCAGCTGTTGGAAATACTTTTGTCTACCCGATTGGCGCGTACTCCAAAAAAATCAAAGATATCAGTGAGCTTAAAGACGGTGCCAAAGTAGCGATTCCTAACGACCCAAGTAACGAAGGTCGTACGCTAATCCTTTTGGACAAAAAGGGTTTCATCAAGCTGAAAGACATTAATAATCTGGAAGCGACACCGGCTGATATTGTTGAAAATCCAAAAAAACTTCAGTTCATCGAGCTGGATGCTGCGCAATTACCCCGCTCTCTGGATGACGTTGATCTGGCTTTCATCAACTCTACCTACTCTGTGCCAGCAGGGCTGTTGCCAGAGCGTGACGCACTGCTGGTAGAAGGTAAAGACTCTCCTTATGTCAATCTGATTGTGGCGCGCGAGGACAATAAGAATGATCCCCGCATCAGGGCTCTGGTCGAGTCTTACCACACTCCGGCAGTGGAGGAGAAAGCCAGGGAGCTGTTTAAGGGGAGTGCGGTTCCTGGCTGGAAGTAATTGGCTTTTCTCATAAGCGTATTAACAGCTTCTGAGACAACTTGTTGGTTATAGCGGGTTTTGAATATTTATTCAGGTTTTCGGGTTGTTCTTAGAGTTATTGTCCCCTTGTGTTACGAAAGTTTCCAGGGTCTCTATTCCGCAGGGCGTAAAGTTTGCTAAGATAACCCGTTATTTTATTGTGTCGGCCCGTCAGGCCAGCATTGCTCGTCCGATTTATGGGATCGAATGAGTAGGCTGGCTCGATTGGGAGCTCATTTCCTTTGCATGAGGCGGGGGTATTTCATGGCTGTAGTTGCCAAAAAGTCATCCATGATTTTTTTCTCGGATCCATCTGACCACTACTGTCACAGGGTTCGTATTGTTCTGGCCGAAAAAGGGGTCGCGGTAGACATTCAGGATGTAAATCCTGAAAATCTGCCTCAGGAACTGTCTGATCTCAACCCGTACAATAGTCTTCCAACTCTGGTCGATCGTGAGCTGGTGCTTTACGAGCCAAGCGTCATGATGGAGTACTTGGATGAGCGTTTTCCTCATCCTCCTTTGTTGCCCGTTTATCCGGTCAGCCGTGCCCAGAGTCGTCTGATGATGCACCGCATCCAGAAAGACTGGTGCAGCTTGGTGGATATCATTACGGATCCAAAAACCAAAGAGACGCCTGCGGCCCGTGCTCGTAAAGAGCTTCGTGAAAGCCTGCTCTCCGTAGCGCCTATTTTTGCTGAAAAGCCATTCTTTATGAGTGATGAATTCACTCTGGTGGACTGCTGTGTAGCCCCAATCCTTTGGAGGCTGTCAGCGATGGGTATTGAACTGCCCAGGCAGGGGCAGGCTATCCTGGATTATGCTGAACGTTTGTTTGAGCGTGAGTCCTTCAAAGAGAGCTTGTCTGAAATTGAAAAAGAGATGCGTGACACTCTTTGATTTGAGGTGGATCCCGGCAGTATGACTGCCGGAATTTAAGAATCTGGCTAAGCAGCCATGAGCTAAGAGTGTCGTTGAATCTCTGGTTGACAGATGGTTTTTCAGCTCTTGGCATATTAGAAGTTTTCTCTGTTTCAGAGGGTGTCGAAAAAGTGCTGCGCTTTGCCGTTGAGGTGCTAAAAAGTAGCTTTGCCCCGCTTCGGCGATACCTCTTTTCTGGAGAGGGTTAAAGGACTTCTTCTATATTGGCTATTGATGGTGCGAAGGATGAGTTGGCCTGGGGTCAGGCAGCCGTCGGAAGTTAGCCTGGATGGAGACAGATTATGACAATGACCAGCAGTCGTCCTTACATTACCAGAGCCTTGTATGACTGGATTCTTGAAAATGACTGCACCCCATACATCCTGGTGGATACTGCCAGGAAAGGGGTCGAGGTACCCAGAGAGTACGTTAAGGACAATCAAATAGTCCTTAACATTTCCCCTGCAGCGGTGCGTGCCATGCATATGGGAAATGATGTCATAACCTTTGATGGTCGCTTTGGCGGTGAGGCGTTGACCATAGTGGTTCCTGTAGAAGCATTGATGGCCATCTATGCCCGCGAGAACGGGCAGGGTATGGTGTTCGAAGTAGAGCCCTTCGCTGAGTCGGAAGAGGTAGGGGCTTCTCATCTTGAATTGGAGGCTGTATCAGGTCCGGAGTCTCAGGAAACACCACCTGCAAAAGAAGAGGAGTCCAAAAAAACTCCCCGCAAGTCTGGCAAGCCACATCTGAAAGTCGTTAAATAGGTCGGAGTTTAAATCTCTGGGCTTGGCCTTTCAGGTCAAGCTGGCTTCGCTTCGGTGGAATATTTTGGTTATTATTTTCTTGTACTTAATAATCGGAATGGTTGAAAGAGGTTTTGATGAACCTGACAATTGTTAGTGGAAGTCACCGCAGGGAATCCCAGAGTGTTCGTATCGGTCGTGTCCTCAAGGAGCGTGCAGAAGCGTTGGGGCTCTTTGATCAGATTGATCTTCTTGATCTGGCAGGAAATCCTCTGCCGTTGTGGGATGAGTCCATCTGGTCTGGCAATGAGGAGTGGAAGTCTCTTTTGGCTCCCTGGAGGGCTACATTAAGCGCTAGCAGCCTGTCAGACTTAAGGCTGTCCTACTGCGGTTGCAATAAATTGGTCTAAAAATTCCTGCTTC
>NZ_JAHHPN010000679.1:0-1702 GCF_024606325.1 Endozoicomonas sp. ONNA1 | reverse complement strand
ATCGCGCTTTATGGTCTGTGCTTTTCAGTCTGATGTTGGTGGCTTCCTGTTGGGGAAGTGTTGAGTCACCCGAGCAGAAGGCTCTCAGGCATGCCCGGAACAATCTGAACAGGCTCTATTTTGATTACGTCTTTGCAGAAGAAAATGAGGGGCTGTTAAAAGCCCTCATGGTTTCAGTTCGGCGAATCTATGAGCGGTATGAGCAGAACCAGTGGCTGGAAGATCACTCTGCACCAGACTATCAGCCAGAAGCTCGACAGCAGTTTCTTACCAGACTCATCCAGCAGGCTTCCCGCCATACTATTGCCAAAGTCACTGGTGACAATGATACGGATGACCGTTACCCGGACCGCCCCATGTTTCACCTCCTGCAGGCATTCAGTAGAGCTCCAGTCATGGAGGAAGCCCGGGATGTTATTGATTGGTACCGAACCCATCCGTTGCTGCTTCAGGGGGTCATAGCTGAAGACCGAATGGACTCCATGGAGGATCTGATTGCGGAGGCTGTGCAGAACAGTTTTAGAGAATTTCCGTCCAACCCGTTATCCCCGGAACAGTTAGGTCGGCAACTCGGCTTTATTCTGATAGAAATGCAGGAGCTTTTTCTTCGTGGCAAGGCGCTTCGTTCTCTTGGCTTCAAGGTGGACAGGCAAAAGCAGAACCCGGAGATTGCCAGAGACCCTGCATTTGTTCTTTACCTCTCCCTGCTGACTGAAGCCTTTAACAATCATCTCACTCTTTGGCGTACAGACAGCAAACGTCGTCACTATCAGGAAGATCTCGCCGCCCTGTTTATGAAAGCCGCCGATCGTGAAGATTATGGTAATGAGTGGTACCAGCAGGTTCGCAGAATTCTGGATGGTGAAAAGCCCGTGTCTTTTGCTCTGCCACCGCCCGTTCAGAAGCCAGTCGTGCATCACTATCTGGATCTGGATCTGGATTACCATGATTGGGAACGCTGGTTTAAACTTGTGGCGAGCACTGTGATCGCCACGATAGGTATCACCTTGTTGGTGTGTGTGATAATCGCTGAGCATCAAACTAAATCGCGAAGGTTGGAATGGTTGCAAGAGAATAAGCTGCAAAGGAAGTTAGGCAGAGCACTCAACAAACCCTGGCGGAAAGATCCGAAAGGAAGGGACTGGAACCCCACCAGAAGGGACAGGGAGGAGGTCAGAGAAATCATTGAAGGCTTTGATCAAAAGGTTTGGAAAAATGTAATGATCAATGCCGGGGTTCTGAATCCCCTTTCTTGTGATATGGATCTGGATAATCTCTACATGCAGTGGTCGCTGACAGAGCTATACGGCTACTTGAGACAAGAAGAATATATCTTGACAAAAGAAGATAAAATAGGCCACGAAAGGGAGCAGCAAGAAGCGGCTGAAAGAGCCAGAACAGCCAGCCACACCGTAATAATACAGCAACAAAAAAAAGGGGAGACTTTATTCTTCTGCACTCCCAGCTACATTTGGGATTCTTCAGAAGGCGATGATGGCATTGGTTATTCGACCAGCTCGGGTACATCGACTACTTTTTCACTTCAGGATCGTGAGGCTAACTGGGATTGATTATTGAAGTAATGTATTTCAGTCAACCATTTCCGAATTTTAAGGTTCTGGCATTGTAAATTAATTGTTTTACTCCGCACCTGCCAGTCTACTGTCCTAAGCTTTCCGAATTTGTCAGGAAATGGGTGAGG
>NZ_JAHHPN010000059.1:0-2889 GCF_024606325.1 Endozoicomonas sp. ONNA1 | reverse complement strand
CAAACGTTTTGACCAGCACGACAAACGTTTTGACCAGCACGACAAACGTTTTGACAAAATAGAAGAAACTCTCGCCATCATCGTAAACCACCTTCAGAAATAACTACGCCACCTAACAACTCGCTTGGCGGGGACACAGCTACGCTGCCCGTCAGCTCTGGGTTAGGTGGCTCAAGAAAAATCCTGCTTTTCCTTCAGATAAGTAGAAAAAGTGAAAACCACTACAATGTAGTTGCACTCTATGCATGAGAAAATTTACATTCGAGTGAGACGTAGAAAAGCCCAAGAAAAACCTCAAAAAGCATGGAATTAGCTTTGAGGAGGCGAGATCTGTATTTTTAGATGAGAATGGTTTTCTTATTAGTGATCCAGACCATTCTGATGAAGAAGATCGTTTCGTTTTTTAGGTATGAGTGTTAGCTTGAAAGTGTTAGTTGTTTGCCATTGCTATCGCAGTGAGAATGAAATCATTCGTATCATCTCTGAGAGACGAGCTAACAAAAGTGAAGCTACGGCTTATAAAAGCAGATGAGACAATGAGGGAAGAGTATGATTTCAGTAAGGGCATTAAAAACCCCTATGCAAAAAAATTAAAAAAAATAACAATTCGTATTGATGAAGATGCAATTGAATATTTCAAATCCCTATCGGATGACTTAGGTGTTTCCTATCAAAGCCTAATAAATCTTTATCTCAGAGACTGTGCCCAGAAGCAGCGTAAACTCAATATGTCTTGGAAGTAACCGCCACCTGACAAATGCAGTCAAAGGGACGGTGAAGAAGTTTTGCTACATGGTAAAAGAATTACATTCTTAGAAAATGATTCTAAAGATCAACAATATATCAGACAGGAATCTGAAGCAGATAAATTTGCACAGACAACATTAATTCTTGAAAGTGAATGCTCTGCTTTCTTGAAAGAAGGGGTTTTCACTAAAGCTGCTATCAGCCAACTCTCTCAAGCAATAGGCATGTTTCCCGGTATTATTTCCTGTCGTTATCACTACGATTCCTGATGTGAAAGACCGTCTGAAATACCCTCTGTAACCGAAATATCCAAGCTTTGAATTCATGAAGATTCCGCCCACTTATGGGCCACTTACAATATGCACATTCCTTTTTTGATGTCGTCCAGCTGGACACTGACGGAATCCTATAATGACACGCCGGTTGGCAATGCTGTCTCTACGCTCGAAAGCACTTTTGCCATGACAGGTGTTGAAATTACCCGGGATATCATCAGTTCCATGTGCCGTACCGAAATTGGTGGTAAAGGCTACTACCTGAAACGGTATACCGGAGGCGGGAAAAATCTTCGCCGGTACATTGGCAGAAGCCGTATCCGGGGGGAATGGGAAAGCATGCTGTTTTTCCGTGAACACGGTATTCCTGCCGCCAAAGTGGTCGCCTATGGGCAGGAAATTCAATGGGGCATTATGACGCGCGGCGCACTGGTGACCGAAGAGGCACCCAATACTCTGGATCTTCGCCAGATGGTCAGAGACAGTATTCATTGGCTGAAAGATCGGACCTGGATGGCCAAAGTTATTGAGCAGTTAGCTCCAGCGGTCAGAACCATGCATAACCAGAGCTTCATCCACACTGATCTCAAGTGGCGAAATATTCTGGTTTCACAGAATGAAAATCCTGAAATCTGTTTCATTGATTGTCCTGCTGGCCAGAAGGTTCTTCCCTTTTTCCTGGAGCGAGGGATTACCAAAGATCTGGCCTGCCTTGATAAGATGGGCAAGCAGCATCTTTCACGCACTCAACGGCTAAAGTTTTATCAACTCTATTGTGGAGGCCGACTCAAAGCGAGCGACAAGGTTCGAATCCGAAAAATCCTGAACTTTTTCGAAGGAAGGGAGTAATATGCCTGACCCATTCCTTCAGAAGTGGCATACACTGAGTTCTGATTCTCAAAAGTCTGAATTTATTTATCAGGCTCTGTTGGCTAATGAACGCCCTGAACATTTTGCACAACTACCACCCAAGTTTGATCGCCTTCTTGAGGCGCACAACGCTCCGCCAGAGCTATTGAACGAAGTACAGCGCATCCGCAAGCAGAAAGAATTAAAGCTACAAGAATGTCTGAAACCCAGGACAGGATTTAGTTATCAGAAGTCCTGGTTTCAATTGGCTATTACCGATCAGAGAGATGAATGCCCGGAGCTTTCAAACCTTCTTACTGAGCCCGACGCCTTTATCAGACAGGGACATATCATCAAGACAGGAAAAGCCACGACCGTTGCTGTTGCGACATCCGGTAAAAAACAGTATTTCATCAAAAGGTACAATTCCAGAGGCTTTCTCTACAGTCTGACTCGTAGCCTGATTCCCTCAAGAGCTGCGGTCACCTGGTATGCAGCCCAGCTGCTGGAAAGCATTGGTGTCCCGACAGCACGACCCGTTGCCTTGCTGGAGAAGCGCTGGGGGCCTTTGAAACAGACCAGCTTCGTTATTCATGAATATGTCGTAAGTATTCATGCTATGAAATATTTTGCTGAAGGCGCTGAGCCTCAGCCCGAGTGGCCCGTCGTTGCTAAGGAAATAGATGACATCCTTTACACCTTGAAGCGATCTCTGATTATTCATGGAGATTTGAAAGGACAGAATTTCATTATTCAGAACCACCGGCCTTTGTTGATAGATCTGGACTCTTTGGCCAGCTACCCGTGTTCGTCTACCTATCTAAGGCAATACCCTAAGGATCTTGCACGTTTCGCCCGGAACTGGAGAGATGAACCTCAAGCCAGTCCCTTCTTTACACCTGTTATCAACCAACTCAGCAAAGATATTGTTGATCCTTCTTCATTATGACTGCCCCTTTATTCAGTATTGTCATCCCCTGCTATAACTACGCCCATACTCTAAAACGCTCTGTAAAGT
>NZ_JAHHPN010000678.1:0-4888 GCF_024606325.1 Endozoicomonas sp. ONNA1 | reverse complement strand
TTAATAATCCAGTCAATTGGCCCAACGCTATTGGCAAGTTGTTCTACAGATTCCGCATCGGTAAGATCTGCCTTGCGCCATAAAACGGAGTTTTCGAGGTGTTTATCTTCCGGGGCGTTTTCGAAACCTGGAGAGCCTCTGAAAAAAGTAGCATGCACTTCCGCTTGTGGCATTACACGTACGATCTCTTCGACGAAAGACCGGCCGATTCCGCCGCTGCCACCAGCAACCAATATTTTCATAAAAGCCTCAACTTGATGAGTTTTACCTCCTACGCATCCGGGTGAGTATCCGGATCACATTTTATGCGAACGACTCACCCTGAAGGAGCGAGCTTCAGCTTATGGCTCAACTCGCTTTGAGCCAGCTATCGGCTCACATCAGAGATTAGACAGTGGGTTGGCTGACTCTCCCCAGGGGGGGGGGCAAACATATCTGCTACTTTTTCCTGAGTCACCTCTTCAATCACCGAATAAGTCCATTGCGGCTGATTATCCTTGTCCACCAGCAGTGCCCTGACGCCTTCCTGCAAATCACCTTTCAGCACACAGTTGATAGAGAGTACCAGCTCACTCTGAAAGACTTCTTTCAAAGAGTCATAGCGACTCCTCTTCAGTTGCTCATAGGCAATCACAGCTGATAGAGCCGAGCCGGTCAGAGCTATATTTCGTGCCTGCTCAAGCCAGCTGTCTTCCGTTTCCAGCGCTTTCAAATCGGCAATGATTGCCGAAAGGTTTGACTTGCCCATCATACGGGCAATCAGATCGCGATGTTCCCTGATTTTAGAATAAGGCAACCAGCCAGCACTGTTATCCGCATAATACTGAACGACGTCAGAGGCCACCTGATAATGATCTTCAGACCAGTCAGCTGCCTGAAGTGATTCCAGAACTTTTTTTCTAAAGGCATGATCAATAAATCGGTTAGCCAGTCCCAGATACATGGCGTCTGCAGGGTTTAAACGACATCCGGTCAAGGCCATAAACAGACCTATTTTGGCGGGCAAGCGATTCAGAATCCATGAACCACCGACGTCCGGATAAAGCCCTATAGTAATTTCTGGCATGGCCATGACAGAAGTGTCGGTCACGACCCGGAAGTCTGCTCCCGCCATCAGGCCAAAGCCCCCCCCCATAATCACCCCGTTACCCCAGCAGATCACCGGTTTGCGGTAGGTATGAATCAGGTAGTCAAGACGATATTCTTTTTCAAAAAACTGAGCCGGGGCACTGGTATCCCCATCAATGACACTTTGGCTTAGAGAACGGACATCCCCTCCGGCACAAAAGGCTTTTTCCCCAGCAGCCTGAAGAAAAATACAGACGATCTTGCTGTCTTCCTGCCATTCATTTAATCGTTCGTAAAGACTGTCTAACATGCCCTTGTCAAGAGCGTTAAGACTGCGTTCAGCATTGAGTGTAATAACACCGACCTGATGCCCGGAAGCTGTATCAAGCCTGTCAAACAGGACCTTTTCGGTCATTTCTTCTTCTCCTGCCATGACCAGCGATAAACCGGTCAATCGTTATCCTATGCTTGCCCGGGGTCACTGGACAGGCAGCTCTCTCAGTAATCCACTATATGAGACCATTGCGGGCTTTTCAAACCCGGATAATGATCACAATACTGCCTGAACCTGATCTACATCAGACCCAGCAGCGCAGTCGCCAATAGCAAAATAAAAGACCCCCCTATTCTCGAAGAAATCTGAGCATAGGGCATAAGATACATACGACGACTGGCTGATAACACCGCCACATCTCCGGTTCCACCCATATTGGCCATACAAAGACCAGCTGTTACGGAGGCCTCTATGGGATAAAAACCGAGGATTTTTCCTGTCAGGCCCGCCCCCAGTACCGCGCCCATCACAGTAGTCACCACCAGAATGAAATACTGGAGGGAGATCATTTGTGCAACCTGATGCAGGTCCGTAAAGCCTATTCCTATGCAGGCCAGTAAAGCCGGCGTCAGAGACATCACCATAAAATCACCCCATAGAGCCGCCCCTTCTTCAAAGCGGGAAGGTAATATTCCCAGAGCTTTGACAAGGCCAACAAAAAAAATCATCAAGGCGTAAGGGTGCAAAGAAATGAAGTGACTGAGCAGATAGCCCACAACATAGAAACTGGTTGCAACAAACAGTCCGGTTCCCATCTTTGCCAGATCCGGAATACGCTCGACTTTCTCTTCATGGCGGACAGCCTTCTGGCTTTTCATCAGTTTGCCATTACCTGTTAATCCGGGCTTGATTTTGCCCAGCTTTTCAAGCATTCCAGCTGCAATAATGGCGACCAGATTACCCAGTACAACGGCCGGGACCATTTTTGACAAAACGGTTGCGGCGTCGGAGCCTGAAATGTTGGCAAAGATCTCCGCCAGCGGTACGGCTCCTGCCCCCATTCCGCCCCCCATGATGGGCAGACCAACATAGAAAACAGCTTCAACAAAGCCAGTGCCAATGAGCATACCCGCGAGCCCTGCCAGCGTAATGGCACCAAGGACACCACCGACAATCACCGGCAAATACCAGAGTGCTGACCGCAGCAGCAGCCGCCTGTCCATTCCAAACAAACTGCCTGTAATAAGGCCTGATATAAACAAAGCAAGAAAACCCTGATTTCTGACGAAATCAGCGATTCTGGTAAAGAGTTCGGCTGGAATGCCCCCTGTCGCTACCAATAGGCTGGAGCCAAAAATGACAACAATCGGCCCTCCGCCCAAATAGTTGCGAACCCAGTCCAGATGCTCGCCAAGGGCGTTCAGGACACCGCCCAGCGCCATAAGAAAAGGAATCAGCCCAACCATGCCTGCTGGCAGACGTCCCGTGCAACCAGCAGCAATCACAACAACACATAGCAAACTCAGCCAGATCAACACCCCTCGCCGGGGTGATTGCCCCCCTGTCATCTGCTGCAACAAGGTTTCCATTAATGAACGCTATCCGTTAGTTTCAGGATGTATCTAACTAATAGCAAAGTTCAGGAAAATAGTGTTTTTCTTTCAGGGAGACATTCCATTCAGGGAGAAAAAAACAGGAGATTTTAAAAGTGGGAAGGGAGTAAAGATAAGACTCAAAACGGCCTTATGTATTCTCTCCACAACTTTCTGTGCCGCTGTCTGGTCAGCACATGAAATGCAATCTAATTCGTCAGGACAGTCTACATCGAATTATTTTTTTGAATAAATCCAAGCCAGACAAATAGCCTGGCCTGAATAAGAAAACTCAGTTTTTATTAGCCGTCTGAGCCTTGCCAATCGACTCAACGGTCAACCTTCCCTTGTCTTCAAGAATGGTATCCAGCGCCTGCTGAATCTCTTTGACGGAGACCGTTTTCACCTCTTCAGCAATCGACTTCTGGAAATCAAAGCCGGCTTCCTGACCATCCAGAGACTGCCAGAAACGGGAGCTGCGCTCATCCAGATTGGCATCTTTTTTCAGAAGATCACCCAGCAAGCCCTGATGATACTGCTCCAACTCTTCATCGGTCAGGGATTTCATCCTCTCTTTCTGGCCCAGCAGAAATGCCTCTACCTTATCCTCTATACCCTCTGGCCCAAGCACGGGCGACTGCACCACAAAGATCAGGCCGGGATGACGTTCGACAGGACGGGGACCGGCAAAGACGATGTAACCCAGCTGCTGCTCAGTCCTCAACTGGTTGAAGAAGGGGGTCGCCAAGAGTCTGCCCAGAAGGGAGTAGACAGCGCGATCTCTATCATCTGTGCCAGGACGCTGGTAGTAACTGACGTACAGAGAGTCATTATGGTTAAAGTCAGCCTTAATGGTACGCTTCCTGTCCTTCAGCAGATTGAGTGGCTGCCAGAACTGACTGCCACGGTTATCGTTCGTCAGCAAAGCTTTTTCGACCTGTTCGGCCAGCTTCATGCTCTCTTGAGAACTGAGATTACCGTGAACCAGCATTTGGATATAAATCGACCGGTAGAAGTCACTGGCAAACTGTTTAACATCACTCAGGGTGACCTTTTCCGCTGTCGCCAGCAGAGTCTGATCATCACGATAGTGGGGATAAAGCTCCTGACTTAAACGATCCATACCCAGTTTATAGGGAGGCTGAAACTGTTTGTTTTTTAGCCTTCTGATGAGCAGTGCCTTCTCTTGATCAAATCCGGCCTGATCGGGGTTGAACTGTTTGATGGCCTTGAGAATGTCGTCGAGCAGAAGTGCCTGCTTATCCTGATACCCGGACAGGGCAATGGTCAGTCCTTCCCGACCGGATGAAACACCGTAGTTCAGCCCCGCTTCTTTGGCTGGATAGCCGTACTCATTCAGGCTACGCCTCAAAAGGATACTGTAGAGTTGCATTTCTACGAGATCGTATTCCGTTCCGGAAGCCTTCTCTGAAGATATTTTGATGCGAACATTGGCTTTGGGCACTTCAAAGCTGCTGTCTGTCATACTCCAGACTTTAAAGCCGGGTTCTTCCAGTAGTACCCCGGGTGCATCATCCGAACTGCTTGCACGCAGTTTCAAATCCCTGGCAATGAAGTCGTTCGGTTCGGGAATGGTCATTTCTGCATGAACCTGAGGCGATAAAACCCGCTTCACCAGAGTATCTGCCAAAGGCTCAATGCTGTAATGAGTCTTGAAATAGGGCTCGACCTGATCTGTGTCAAGATCTCTGGCAATAACAACCTGTCTCATGTTCGAAGGCTTCATTTGATCCAGCAAATCACTGATCAGCTTGCGATCAAAGTCCTCGTACAGATAACTGGCCCTCAGAATATCCTGAGCCGGGATATCGTGAATACGAGTAGCCAGTCCGGATGCGGTCTGCTGCGGATTAGCATCTTCCTGGTAACGGAAGCCCAGGTCAGCCAGCTGGCGAGCTTCTTCAGTTATCCGGGGCTCCAGACCCACTTTGCG
>NZ_JAHHPN010000677.1:0-1170 GCF_024606325.1 Endozoicomonas sp. ONNA1 | reverse complement strand
CCGATATCACTGAAACGATAAAATCAGTGGCCAATGAATTGGGAATCAGTAAAAACACCGCCGGTTATTTAGTTGGCTACCGAAGTGATGGAATACTGTATGGATCCGGATCGACGCTAGCATTATCAGGGCCAAATTTGATTAGTGAGGTCATAAAGAAATATTTCACTGATTTTTATTCAGGGGAGGATCTTTCTGATGACCAAAAAAAATCCTATTTCACGCAAATTAATCCATTAGCAAAGATTGATTTAGTGAGTACGGATACGGATCAACAGTCCAGTAGCTGGCTCGCCGATTCTGATAAAACTGTGCGTTATGCCCTGAACGCTGAGCAAGACAGCCGTTACAAAAACCAGATTATTCTCCAGCTGGGTAACACCGGGAATCAAGCCAAAGCCAGCTTATACCTGAAGAATAAATACCAGCCCGATTTCAGCCGACTGATGCGACTGGAGCCTGATGGCACTTTGATTGATCCGGAAACAGGCAATAACATCAATCTTAAGACATTGCAGACCAACTTTCTTAAAGACGACACACGACTTATTATTGTTGGCCATGGTAGAAAAGTTCAAGATCAAAAGACCGGTTCTGACAAGTTTGTCCTGACCGGGAAAACAGTTGAGCAACTGGCCGATGTGCTCAAGCGCGTAACCGGCGGTCGGTTTGTCCACACCATCAGTGTCCTGGGCTGCGGCACCAACGCCATCGGTGAGCATTACCCTGTAGAAGATTTCGCCAGAAAACTCTTTGGTGAAATCCGGACAAAACGAATCACTGTCCGTAACGCCATAGTGATGGTGGATGGCTTTGGCCGCAAATGGACCGGCACCCTGCCCGCTGAGGGCAATGTCCTGTGGTCACAGTCAGACCACCGCGTCAAACTTGTGCTTGAAAAGGATGAACAGGGGCAGTTAATAGCCCGTCATCCTCCGGTTGAAGAAGGGCTGGTGAAAAAACTCCGGAATTTGCCCGCTTTGCCCCCCTTCAGGGATTACATGCGTCTGGGTATCAAGGATAAAGATGCTTTCGACCAGGCCAGAAATTTACTGCTTAATACGCTTAGTGAAAAAGATAACAGGCTGCCACTCTCCGAACTGATTGAGCAATACAACCGTCGGCTGCAACAACTCACCGGTGATGACTTTTCACCTTACCGGTTGATGC
>NZ_JAHHPN010000676.1:0-3280 GCF_024606325.1 Endozoicomonas sp. ONNA1 | reverse complement strand
GGAATGGTCATCTTATAATCCACGCCACGACCGAGCCATACACTTTCCGAGATGTGCTTCAGGCTGGCTAGCCAGATTGGCACTCGGCCATTCAGAGTGGAGTCATTGTTAATATCGAAAAATGTATCCTGAAAAAGATACATACCGATGATGGCTATTAAGATACCCAGCATCAGAAAAAATTTGGTTTGTTTGCTCCTGATGATCAAACATGCCGAAAGCAAGGCTATGGCTGTTGCCAGCTGTGGTCCTCGAGAGCCTGTCATGAGTACATATAGAAGTAGGGTGCATACACCCAGTGCGGACAGAATCAATTGCCATGGCTTTAGCAGAGTTGTACAGGTCCAGCTAAAGAGCAATGTTGCGATCGCGCCAAAATAAATACCTGAGGGAATGGGGTTGTTAAAATCTCCCAGCCCGGCAATACCCATGCTGAATATTCTGTATGATCGATATTGGAAACTATGACCCTGTATCAGATATTGATTGGTCAGTGCCACAGCGGCACCTAATACGGCAATTGCGGCAGATGCAAGCAATGCTTTTTCAAGCAAGTGCCCTTTTTGAGAGAGCCTGACGATTGCATAAAGGTACATAGATATATATAGACATTTTTTCAATACATCAATCCAGGGTTTTTGGGAGCTACCCCACCACCAAGAAGCAATAGCCAGAAGCAGAAAGCCAGCGATGCACATTTCTTGCTTGTCTGGTCGCCAGTCTTTCCATCGGTTGAAGTTGAGGAGGAAACAAATTAGGGCTGGAAACAGAAGCCAAGTGTAGGTTTGGCTGACATCCGCCCCTCGACCAAGCCAGTGAATGCCCGATATCTGGACAGCCAGCCCGAGTGGGAGTATGAACTTTACTAGGTTATTGTCAATTCGTGAAACGGTCATTAGAAGGTGTTAATACTCAAACAAGCGCGAAAGTATAGTATCGGGTGACAGGCAAAAAAATGTAAGCTTCGAACATAAATGCAGGGTCCAAGTTTATCCAGAAGTTTTAGATGTACTTATGTACATAGTCATTCTATGGAAGGTAAGACAATATGATACAATGATGATACATCGAATTTTAAGTTAACCAGAAAATGCCTTCAGTATCTGTCATCATTGCCTCCTTTAATCATGCTCAATACGTAGCTCGATCCATTGAGAGTGTTGTTCGGCAGACCTTCCAGGATTTTGAACTGATCGTGATTGATGATGGCTCGACGGATGAAAGTGTCAAAATTATCCAGATTTTACAAGATAAGCATGATTTTCAGTTTATTGTACAAGAAAACATGGGACTGGCAAAAACTCTCAATAGGGCCCTGGACCTGACATCAGGTGAGTTTATCGTTCCCTTTGGGTCGGACGATATCATGATGCTGGATAGAGTCGAAAAACAAGTATCCTATATGAAACAGAATCCTCACCTGGCTATCAGTGGAGGAAATATATTATGCATAGATGGACAGGGGCAGCTCCACAGAGCCCAAAAAATATATCCAGAGCGAGTGTTGGAGTTTGACGATATTTACAGGAATCGCAAGAAAGGAGTACCTGCGCCTACCCTTATGCTTCGCAAGGATGTATTGCTTGAAGCGGGAGGCTTTGATCCTGAGATTCGTCTAGAAGACCTTTACATTGAATTCAAGATTACCTCAATGGGCTATCAGATAGGTGTGCTTAATGATGTGCTTGCCTATTATCGTATTCACGACACCAACACTTATAAGAATCTGGAGTTGATGTTGAATGCAGTGCTGGCTACCTACAAGTGCTTTTCAGATCACCCCAAATATGAGCAGATGAGGCTGCGAACTTTGCACAGTTATTTGTTGATGGCAGTAAAGTCAGATAAGCCGTTGGCCAGAAAGATTCTTTCAATGATTCCTCTCAATGCCTATCGAGCGAAGACATTGAGGGGGATTTTTAAACTTCTCTTTGCAAAATAACCTATCAGTCAGGCTACCCGGCCCAGAGGTACCTACGGTGAGTAACAAGAAGCAGATTTTACAGCTTCAGAACAGTTTTAATGTCATGTCATCGGACTTGGCAGAACAAATCATCAAGGCACTGCCAGCTGATCAATATGAAATTACAACAGCCTTTCTAAAAGGAAAGCCAGAAGCAGGGCAGCCTGTCAGTGCTGCCGGTAAATCTGTCTATTTTGATTTTAGTAGCAAGCAGCTGAAAGGAATTCGACGCTGGTTTGCTATACGACAAGTATTACGATTTTGTCGGGATCATCATTTTGATGGCATCATTTGCCATCGCTTCAAACCGACTCACATCATGCTCAATCTGGCCAGGAAGCTGAACACAAAAGCTTTTATCAGTATCGCCCATGGTTTTGGTGATTATGACCGCTCTTATCGGCAAAAGCTGGTTAACAGGCTGGCTGATGACCGCTGGTGCTTTGTAGGGGTATCCAGGCCTGTTCAGAACTATCTTATGAGCACTATAAATCGCTTAAATGAGAATAATACGGCAGCGATCAGCAATGCTATTGACATTGAGCGGGCCGTTTCTATTCAGCTAAGCCAGGAGCAGGCGAGGCAGGAACTGGGACTGCCTGATGATCGCTTTATTTTTGGCACAATAGGTCGATTGGTCGAGATCAAAGGTCATGCTGTAATGATTGATGCTCTGGCTCAGGTTAACAGGAAATACCCGACAGCAGCAGTAGGCATCATTGGTTACGGTGAAGAAGAGCAAAACCTCAGGCAAAAGATCAGTGACCTTGGTTTGCAAAACAGTGTTTTTCTGCTGGGAAAAAGAGCAGAGGCTATTAAATATGTTAAGGCGTTTGATGTCTTTACTCTGCCCTCCTTCACCGAAGGTCTGCCCCTTGCGTTACTGGAAGGCATGTCTGGAGCATTACCTGTCATTGGGTCAGATATAGATACCATAAAGCCTTACATAGAAGGGCTGGGCCAGGTTTGTAAAGCGGGTGATTCAGAGAGTTTGGCTCAGGCCATGGAGTATTATCTTTCACTACCAGCTGCTGCAAGGGCAGAGGAAGGTCGCCATCTCTATGAGGTGCTTTGCACAAGACATAATATTAATGATTTTCGAGAGTCCTATCGCAATCTGATGGATGAGATGCTGACCAGAACAGCTTAGCTATTCACAATAAAAAGCTGGATACATTGAAATATGAAATCATTATTCAGAAGCCCTGAAACTTTTGGGTATTGTTGCAGTGCTGGTTGCATTAGCTGCAAGTATGTATCTATGCACTAGCAGCCTGTCGGACTTAAGCGTCCGTAGCGAGGATTGCAAGAAATTGA
>NZ_JAHHPN010000675.1:0-2612 GCF_024606325.1 Endozoicomonas sp. ONNA1 | reverse complement strand
CCCGTTTGTTGGCATTTTTTGCCTCCGGCGGCGGACTGGATTGTCTGGCAAACCCCATAAAACTGAGCATGTCGCCGCAACGATCAAAGATACTGGCAGAGACTAAGGAGAGTGTAAAAAGGTTAATTTATGGGGCTGAAGCACAGCTGAAAGGTTACCGGGCCTTTTTGTTGCTGGCGGGTGAAAAGGGTTCATCCGGGGTGAAGCCATTGCTGAAAGATTTATCGCAACTGAGCAACCGGTTTGAGGCGCTGAAACAAACCATTGGATTCGGGTTAGAGAGTATCATTCTGCCCATGCAAGCCGCTGAGGAAGGGCAGGTATCCCAGAGACTGTTTCGCCAGTGGGTGTCAGCCTGTCATCAGCTACAATCCTGTCTTCAAGCACTCGATCCTCGAAAGGCTGAGCAGGTTCTGAGTGTTCATGAGCTGATTTTTGCCCTGCATCAGTGCTTCATAAAGGCACTGGCACCGGTCGCTCTGGCTTCGGGTCGCGGCAGGCTGACCAGGGAAAGGGATGTCACCTATGTTGATTGCACGACTCCGGGTAAAACGTTGACGCTGTTGAGTCCTTCCTGCAAGGCATCCATCAAAAAATCAGGGCTTTCAGCCACTGTCGTCAGTCTGGATGATGTCCTGATTGTAAACCTGATGTTAGGATTTCACGTGGGTCTCATCGAGCTACTTGAACACGCAGAGGGAGGAAAAGGGCGAACCTTGCGGCTGAAATTTTCTGACGTGTTTAATGAGTTTTATTGCGATCATAAAGTTGGCAAGTTAAAACGTATGTGGTTTTTGGTGCAGTTACTGAAAGCGATCGAACTGGATAAAAATGCTGATGGTATTAAGTTGTCTTGCAACGCAGTGGCAGGAGAAATAATCATCGCATGGCACCGAATGGAATCACGTGAAACCATGCAAGATGCCTTTGGAAAACTGCTGATTGTACTAGACGCTATGTTTAATCTGGATCAACAATTGGAACACACTGCCATCTTTGAAGGAGATCAGTGGGACTTTAACTTGCTTGCACAACGCCTTAACAGGCAAGTTGTGACAGAAGCCGATAGATTTGCCTTTCAACATTGCCTTTTCTCATTGTTTTACAGAAAGGGTTACTGTATTACTCCCGCTTGCTGCCAGTTATTAAGCGACCACCTCCAACAGATTGTTAATCTTGCTGAGCGACTGGATGAGTGTCAGTGGTTAGTATTATGCGGAAGAAAGCCGGAGGACAGTGTTCGGAAAATGTTAATGAGTGATGAGATCAGTGAGGACGCCCGCAAGGAAGTTTTGCATCACTTTTTATTATTTGATCCCAAAAACGCTATTCGAGTGGTTGAGCATGTGTATGACCTGAGAAATCAATACTTTATTATCAATCGATCCTACAGTTACAGACTGAATTTTTATATTCCCCCGTTTCACTCGCTTCCGGATAATAAAGAAAAGCTCAAGAATGTTTTGCTGAAGCACGGATTGAAATATGCCAGCCAACGGGTACGAAATGATAGAGAGCTGGTATTAGAAACCATTGCAAAACATCCACTTGATCTGCAATATGCAAGTGAAGAAATG
Source organism: Endozoicomonas sp. ONNA1 (assembly GCF_024606325.1). NCBI lineage: Bacteria > Pseudomonadati > Pseudomonadota > Gammaproteobacteria > Oceanospirillales > Endozoicomonadaceae > Endozoicomonas > Endozoicomonas sp. ONNA1. The sequence goes on along the minus strand of NZ_JAHHPN010000675.1, from coordinate 1,035 downwards.
AAGAGAGATAAAGAAGTTGTCTTAGCCGCAGTCAATCGGAATGGCTATTGTATGGGTCATGCCAGCCCGAAGCTTCAGGATGATTATGAGTTTGTTATGACAGCTGTCGAAAAAAGTCCTGAAGCTCTTCGGTATGCCAGTGAAAGAATCCGAAGGGATAAAAATATTATTAATAGTGTCATTGCTCATAGCATTAAATTCTTAATGGATGCCAGTGAAACGGTGTTGAATGATCGCGACTATATACTCGACTTAATTGCAAAGGAACCTCTGGCTTTCAAATATGCGGCTGCCGAGCTTCAACGTGATAAAGCTTTTATCGATTCAGCCATTCTGAGAAATCCCAAAGTGATTGAATACACCAGAAAATGTTCGGATAAGGTCTGATTGGCTCTGACAACGTTGACCAGTGCAAAACGTGTTGCCAGCTTATTGTTATTTTTCTATTGCCTGCTTCAGGCTGCCGGGTGAACTTTACTAAAAAATTATTGTCAAAAGGAGGTGGTTTATTGATGTGCCAGCTATCAAAACATGGATTCATATTAACATGAGAGGGATATCTTGATGTTACCTGCTACCTTTGATCCTGAAATTCCGGGAACGAATCAAAATCAGAATGCCGGGGCTTCTGGTTCATCCAGCAGGGTCAGTCGTTCAGCCAAAAGGCAATTAAGTTCTCCTGGTGCCAGTAGTATTACTGACCCAGTGTCGCTGGTTAAGCGCAGCTGCCGTTCTGCTTCAGATAAGGCTCTCATGTACCGGGAACAACTTGGGGGCAAGGGGTTGTTTTTGTGGCGCATGGAGAACGCCGATTTGCCTGTTCCATCATTCCAGTGTGTGACCGCTCAGGTCATGGAGGCTCTCGAGCAATACCCGCTGGATAGTCATCGTTTAGGCCCCTGTCTCCCGAGGATCGTCGATGAACCGGAGGCAAAGATCAGTCTGGCGAACATCAGGGAGCGCCTCAATGCTTTGCCACCTTCAGAGCAAACCAAAAGAGATAGCTGGCTGGCGGGTCTGGCGGCATTTATTGCC
>NZ_JAHHPN010000674.1:0-1289 GCF_024606325.1 Endozoicomonas sp. ONNA1 | reverse complement strand
GAATTGTTATGACTCCTATGGAGCTTGAGGAAAAATAGCAGTGGGCTCAGGATGTAGCAAGAATGGCTCTGTAGGTAACAGGCATAACAGGCAATGGGGTCTCTGTCATTATTCTCAAAAAGAGACGGAAAAGTTTACGGTGGGGCTTCTATTCTACTGCCTGTGAAGTTTTGGTGTGAAATCCAGCAGCGCTGGGTTGTCGAACCCTCATTTTCCTGATTAGAAAACTGCCGCTGTTTATGGAAAAATACTGAGCGTAAACTGATCACAAGTCTTCAATTTACGCATTTGGGCTTTATGCTACTCTTGTACCTGCCCAATAAGTCGGAAATGTCCTATTCCTCAGGGTCAGTTACTTGATGACTGTAATATATTGTTTTGTTTTTCATAATGTCTGAAATGAAAATTTGACTTTTTTGTCTCTCCAAGAATAAGGGCAGAGGTGCCTGAGATCGAGTGAAAAAAGGCCAACCACTTAGAAAGATTTACGTTGTACCTTTTGAATGCGGTGCTCATGGCCTCCCGATTATTATCGTACATAACCGTCAGATCGGCCGTTCCCAGAAGTGCGAAGAAAGTTTTTTTCATGTGTTCATTTTTTTCAATCTTCTGTGTCATTATCGTATCCCGGAACAGCTCACGTTCGTTGTCACGGCGATCATTAAGCGTCTCGTAAGCCCATAAATAATAGTGGACCCAGGTTGACTTTGTGCGATGTTTCTTTAATAGAGCACTACTTATAGCCTCATAATTTGGCTGAGATTCGAGCCGGGGCAGGTTATAAACGAATGCATCAAAACCGGTTTCAGGTTGTGGTGTTTTCTGGAGCGCTTGAAACGATGTTGTATACTCATTCCGGCTTAGCTCATAGCTTCCGGCATTCTCTAATAATTGATCAATATCAGAGGCTCTTACCTCTGATGATATATCAAGTACTTCGGGTTTACCTATTATAAAAGCCTTGACAAGCCTTAAATACTTCTTAATGTTTTCCGGTCTGCCACTATTTTTGATTTCACTGTCCAGAAAAAAAACATATTGCTTTGGTCTTTCTTTAATGATTATCTTCCTTGCTTCCTCCAGTGGTTTCAGAAGTATTCGTTCTATACTGTCCGGGTCGCTTACCCTGGGAAATAACGCTTGCTCAGCTTCAGAGTCATCCTTGCTGAACACAAACTGGATGTTATAGTTTGCAGGTATAATCAAAAGATACTTTGTGATCATTGCCGGCCAGCCAGCCTGTGGGATGTGCAGAAGATTAAACCGTTCATCAGTAAAGATTCTGATGG
>NZ_JAHHPN010000673.1:0-21006 GCF_024606325.1 Endozoicomonas sp. ONNA1 | reverse complement strand
TAACAGCTATTAGACCTCAAGCGAGTGATATCAGATATTACACTCACACGCGGCATATCCCCCAAAATCAGGGAAAATAAACTCACTTGAGATATATCCCAACTTTTCAACCTGTCGAAAAATCATGAATTATCAACAGCTTATAAGCTATTTTAACTACTGCACTGAATAAGCCGCAAGTGAGTTATTTGCATTTTGGTATTTCTGCCAATAATACTGTACAAAATAACAGCTCTTGGACTTGCCATGCCATCTCATTTTATGACAGATGTACGAAATAGCCTCAGTGTGAAGCGCTAAAGTTTGAAAACTGAACAATCGATTTATTGGGCACAAAGACCTAAAGAAAATCAGGATTTACAATCATGTGTCAAACCCTGGTGATCAAGTGGTAAAGAGCCTTTTGTGCTAAACATAAAAGGCACGCTACCGCCCGAGGAGCTTCAACTACCAAAACAGCTGACAAGCGCTTATCCTCTGGCTCAATGGCTTTTTAACAGTCCGGGTGAGTATGTTTTATTGCACGACATGGTATCAGTATTCACTATTAATAAACAGGTATTAGCGCCTGATTGTGAATGCAGGAGTGAAAGCTTTTGAGGAAGACAGGGCCTGAGGATATCAAGCCCTGTGCAGTCTGTCAGCGTTCAATACGCCAGCTGGTCCCTTCACGACTGTCCTGAAGGATAACACCCCGACTGGCCAGCTCTTCACGGATACGATCCGCTTCAGCGAAGTCACGAGTTTTTTTGGCGTCCTTGCGTTTCTGAATCATTGCTTCAATCCAGGCCTCATCAACATCGGCTCCGGACTTCAGGAACGACTCAGCATCCCCCTGCAGAACCCCCAGAATACCGCCCAGTTTGACCAGCAAGGCTGCCAGCGGCAATGCCTGCTGCTCATCTTCGGCACGCACGGTATTTAGCTCACGTACCAGCTCAAACAGAGATGCCAAGGCTTCCGGAGTATTGAAGTCATCATCCATGGAAGCCATGAACTTTTCTTCAAAACGAGTACCTTCAGCCGCACTGACACCCGCTACATTGAGCCCTTTCAGCGCTGTATACAGACGCTCAAGACGAACCGAAGCCTCTTTCAGACTGTCTTCCGAGTAATTGACCGGGCTGCGGTAATGGCTGGAAATCAGGAAGTAACGTACGACTTCGTCCGGGTACTTATCCAGCACTTCGCGAATCGTAAAGAAGTTACCAAGGCTTTTGGACATCTTTACATTATCAATGCGGATCGCACCCGAGTGCATCCAGGTATTCACGAAGGTCTGGCCATTGGCCGCTTCACTCTGGGCAATCTCGTTTTCATGGTGAGGGAACTTGAGATCCGAACCGCCGCCATGAATATCAAAGGTTGCTCCCAGGCAGCATTTACCCATGACCGAGCACTCGATATGCCAGCCAGGACGACCATTACCCCAAGGGGAATTCCAGCTTGGCTCGCCTTCTTTGGCACCCTTCCAGAGCACAAAGTCCATAGGATCTTCTTTTTGCTCATCGACTTCGATTCGGGCACCGGCTTCCAGCTCTTCCAGAATCTTGCCAGACAGTTTGCCATAGCCATCGAATTTGCGAACCCGAAAATAAACGTCGCCATTACCCGGTGCGTAGGCAAAACCTTTCTCGACCAGATCGCCGATCATGTCGATCATGCCTTCCACGTGTTCGGTCGCTCTGGGCTCCTTATCAGGCTCCAGATTACCCAAACGCCTGAAGTCTTCCCGCATGGCCGCAATCATGCGATCCGTCAGTACATCAATGGTTTCACCATTTTCAATAGAGCGACGAATAATCTTATCGTCAATATCGGTGATATTGCGAATATAAGTCAGGTTGTAACCTTTGGCTCTCAGGTAACGAGAGACCACATCAAAAGCCGTAACCGTTCTGGCATGACCAATATGGCACAGGTCATAAACTGTCATACCACAGACGTACATCCGCACATGATTTTCATCCAGCGGTTTAAAGGCTTCTTTGGTGCGGGTCAGTGAGTTGTATATCTGCAACACGTTATTTGTCCTGTAGCCCGATGATTCAGGCTATATGCTCTCCTCGTTGCTCTCCTGATAATGGAGGCTGACAAGGAGAGCTTGATTCCACTAATTCAGACTTTGCTGGCCCAGGTATCCTTGAGACCAATCGTCATATTGAATACTGGCTTTTCAGCACAGTGCTCTCGTCGATCGGCGACAAAGTATCCTTCTCTCTCAAACTGAAAGCCCTGTTCCGGTTTGGCTTCCACCAGAGAGGGTTCTACCCAGCCTGTCACGACTTCCAGAGAAGACGGATTCACATGGGCCATAAAGTCTTCCTCACCCTTGTCAGGAGCAGGGTGATTAAACAGTCGATCGTACTTACGGATCTCTGCCTGCTTGCCGTGGGTCGCTGACACCCAGTGAATGACACCGCGAGGCTTAATGCCTTCAGGAGGATTTTCACCCACAGTACCGGGTACATAGCTGCAGTGAATCTCTGTGATTTCGCCCTGCTCGTCTTTGATCACTTCGTCTGACTTGATGACATAAGCACTGCGCAGACGGACATATTCACCAGACACCAGACGCTTGAACTTCTTGCGTGACAATGTGGTGTCTTCAGTAAAGTCAGCGCGATCAATATACAATTCGTGTGTAAACGGCAGGTGACGCTCACCCAATTCAGGCTTGTTTGGGTGTACCGCTGCTGTCATTTCCTGTAACTCACCTTCAGGCAGGTTGGTAATCAGGACTTTCAGTGGGTTCAGAACGGCCATAGCGCGAGCTGCATTGTTGTTCAGGTCGTCGCGAATCGCATGTTCCAGCATGGAAACATCGGCAATACCATCGGAACGACTGACGCCCACCATATCGGAGAACTTGCGAATAGAAGCCGGTGTGTAACCACGGCGACGCATACCGGACACAGTGGGCATACGGGGATCGTCCCAGCCTTCCACTATACCTTCGTCCACCAGCCGCTTCAGTTTACGTTTGCTGGTGACGGTGTAGTTCAGGTTAGTTCTGGCAAACTCGTACTGTTTCGGCCTTGAGGGTACCGGCAGGTTTTCAATAAACCAGTCATACAACGGACGATGGTCCTGAAATTCCAGGGTACAGATCGAGTGTGTCACTCCTTCAATGGCATCTTCCTGGCCATGGGCAAAGTCATAGCTTGGATAGATACACCATTTATCACCAGTCTGGTGGTGGGGAACTTTGCGGATGCGATAAAGGATCGGATCACGCATGTTCATGTTGGGGTTTTGCAGGTCAATCTTCGCCCTCAGGCTGCACTGACCTTCTTCGTACTCACCGGCACGCATCTTTTCAAACTCTGTCAGGTTCTCTTCCACAGAGCGCCTGCGGCATTCGGTTTCAACACCGGGGTTATTAAAGTCACCCCGATTTTTAGCCATGGACTCTGCATCCTGATGATCCACATAAGCAAGGCCTTCTTTGATCAGGTAGAGGGCCCACTCATAGAACTGATCAAAGTAGCTGGAAGCGTAGCGTACATCTCCGCTCCAACTGAAACCCAGCCAGCGAACATCTTCCTGAATGGCATCGACATACATCTGCTCCTCTTTCTCGGGATTCGTGTCATCAAACCTCAGGTTACATTGACCATTGAATTGCTCAGCCAGTCCAAAGTTCAGACAGATAGAAGTAGCATGACCTATATGCAAAAAGCCGTTGGGCTCTGGTGGGAATCGGGTCTGGACCGATTGAACTACACCAGCGGCCAGATCTTTTTCAATGATCTGCTCCAGAAAGTTACCCGATTTTGATGGTTTGTTGGATGAAGTGTCTGTCGTGCTCATTGCAACCAGCGTCTTGGAGGAGAAAGCCCTCTCTAACATAGAAGCCCGAAAAATATCAGACCCTTTTGGATCTGACCTGTTCATGCTTTAGAGGGAATGCATTATTTTAACGTAAAAAAACCTTTTGCCACCCAAAGTGATCATGGATTTCTCCATCACTCATGGCTGTTCAGTCAACAGCTGAGACTAACATTTTCCCGGCAAAGGGTACAGGTCAGACCGGCTTTTGGCTTGAGGTTTCCGGAATAGTGCCCAGTGTATCACCCTACCTGATTCAGTCGCTCAATGCTGTTTATTCCACTCAGGACTTTTACACAAGCATCATAAAGACCTAGAATTGCAAGTTTTCCGATCGCGAACCATCAGAACAGAGATTACGGTAACCCTATGGTTATACTTCATACCAATTTTGGCGACATCAAACTGGAACTGGACGCCGAAAAAGCCCCCAAGACTGTGGCTAACTTTCTGGAATATGTAAAGAGCGGCCACTTTGACGGCACCATCTTTCACAGGGTCATTGATGGTTTTATGATCCAGGGCGGTGGTTTTGAACCGGGTATGGTTCAGAAAGACACTCAGGCAGCTATCGAAAACGAAGCGGATAATGGCCTGAAAAACGCCGTAGGTACCATTGCCATGGCCAGAACGATGGATCCTCATTCAGCCTCATCGCAATTCTTTATCAATGTCTCTGACAACCATTTCCTTAACCACACCTCTAAGACACCGGATGGTTGGGGCTACTGCGTATTTGGCCAGGTCACTGAAGGCATGGATATTGTGAACAAAATAAAGGCGACTAAAACCACCTTCCGTGCCGGTCATCAGGATGTTCCTGTTGATGACGTGGTGATTGAATCTGCGGTCGTGGAATAGGAAGCCCTGCGAATGAACATAAAGTTCATTTCTGATTTGCATTTGACACCCGAACGCCCGGACATTGTCCGGGCGTTCTCTTCTTTCATGCAGGAACAGGCCTCCCAATCTGACGCACTTTACATTCTGGGCGATTTCTTTGAGTACTGGGTAGGCGATGACGCTATGGAACCCTTTCATCATGACATAGCTCATCAGCTCAGAGCCTACACAGATTCTGGCAAACCATTGTTTCTGATGGCAGGCAATAGAGACTTTGCTATTGGCAAGGATTTCCTGAGAATGACCGGAGCCACCTGGCTCAATGATCCCTGCGTCATTGACCTGAATGGCGAGACGGTTCTTCTGATGCACGGGGACCTGCTCTGCACGGGTGACCAGCAATACCTTCGCTATCGGAAGGTGGTCCGTAACCCCCTGGTTCTGGGCATCCTTCGCCTGACTCCGCGGAGTTACCGAAAAAAACTGGCTCAAAAATTACGCAGCAACAGTAAAAAAGCCAAATCCACGAAATCTCTGGCCATCATGGATGTCGCTCCAAAGGAAGTGGTTCGGCTAATGGAAAAGTATCAGGTCAAAACGCTGATCCATGGTCATACCCACCGTCCGAACACCCATGAAGTTGCGCTGACTTCAGGAACCGGCAAACGGATTGTTCTGGGCGATTGGGACCGACAGGGCTGGGTATTAACCTCTAATGAATCCGGGCTGAAGATGGATGCTTTCGAAATACAGTCAGATCCACATCAGATCGTCAGCTAATTGCTGACGAGTCAAATCCTTCAGGCGGTGACCGGGACACCACTGTGAAAACGGAACTCTTCATCCGCGGACTCAATGGCTTCCCGTTCTACCCCTGCAAAAAAAGCCACCCGTTCTTCTATGGATTCATCAGAAATACTTTCTGCCAGAGTCAGGTAATCTTTAAAATGGCGGCCTTCCGACTTAAGCAGTGACAGGTAAAACTTCTTTAGCTCATCATCAAGATAAGGGGCCAGCTTGTGGAATCGCTCACAGGAGCGGGCTTCGATGTAGGCACCAATAATCAGGGTATCCACCATTCGAGCAGGCTCCCAGGTTCTGACGTGCTTTCTAAGTGCGCCGGCATAACGGGAAGCAGACAGCGGTTTGTAGGGGATACCCCGTTTTTTGATAATGGCCAGAACCTGTTCAAAATGCCTCAGCTCCTCACGGGCCAGACGGGACATTTTGTTGAGCAAATCAAAATGCTCTGTGTAGCGGTACATCAGGTTCAACGCCGTGGAGGCCGCCTTTTTTTCACAATTAGCATGATCGGTTAACAGAATATCCTGATGTTTCAGGGCCTCTGCAATCCATTCATCCGGCGTTACACAGGGTAAAAAGGCATACAGCTCAGGAAAGCATACGGCCAGGCTCTGGTCACTCATTATTTCTATGTCTCTAAATTTCCGGGTCTCTAAAAAAAGGCTCCAAACAACCAAGTCTCACTAAACGGCCCCGGTTAAATCTGGACGAAGGTTAAAATTTCGACACTACCTTACCTTTAAAGCTGAATGCTGTCATGGGTTCCTTGCCACTGATGGCAAGGACTTTTCAGCATTTCATTAATATATTAACGGTATTGATGCAAATCATTTTCTCCGATTCGGCTATTCAGTACGATGCCATTAGTCTATAAAAACAATTAGAGCTGAGACCCCCTCAGGGTTATTGAAATCCTTAAGGTATAGAGGAGCAGGCCATGCAAGGAATACAACGAATACTGGTTATTGTTGATACTCGCAAAGCCCGTCATGTCGCACTCAATCGAGCCACCCAGCTGGCCAGGGCAGCCCACTGCAGCCTGCATATTCTGGCTCCGAACCCCAAACCTGACGCAACGTCTGCTGAGGTACTCACCGCCCTCACCAAACATGTCGAAACTGAAGGTATAGAGGTCGCCAGCCAGCAATTATGGAGAAATAACCTTCTCGACACCATTGTCCATGTCAGACAGTTGGAACGAAGTCATCTGGTGGTCAAGGATTTCCGGCAGGAAAGCTTTATGGAAAAACCTTTCTCAACGCCCACAGACTGGGCATTGCTAAGAAAAAGCAGAGTTCCTGTCCTGCTGGTTCGTCATGACCGCCCATGGGAAAATCAATCTATGCTTGCGGCCATTAAGGCCGATCCCGGAGACGCCGACCATCAGCAGCTGAATACGGCTATCATGGAAAACGCCAGGGCAGTCACAGACTATTTTGAGGCTGACCTGCATCTGGCTTCTGCCTACCCCACTATCATGCTGGCAATGTCTGACAAAGGAGATGGCCAGACCAACGAGGACCGTTACCTGAAGAACTGTCAGCATTTTGCCAAAGATTACGGTATTACTGAGGGTTCTATTCATCTGGTGCCTGCACCGGCCGAAACCATGATTCCGGATCTGACCCGTGAGCTGGCGACATCACTGTTGATCATGGGTACGAATGCCCGCTCAGGGCTCAGTGGACTTACTCTGGGCAATACCGCTGAAAAGTTGGCCAGCAATATCGACTGTGATCTGCTTGCCGTTCAATCCAGACACCACATGCTACCGCTGGAGCGTGAGCTGGAAGCATGACCGAAACCGAACCCGTTCCTGAATGCTACTTTCTGTCATTCCATTCAGGTATACAGAAAGTAGCCATAACCCACCAAACCTCCCCAACATCTCATCATCACGACTCTTTACGGCAGCCTCAAGGGCACTGTGAAACACATCAGTTCCAACAGGATTCAGGACGAAAACGGCGAGAGCTTCTATATTGTTCGGGTCAGACCGGAAAAAAGCGATCTGGGCACTTCCAACAAACCGTTAACGATTATTCCGGAAATACAGAGCAATGTCGTTATTCCCACAGGGAAAAAGTCGGTTCTGGATTTATGCTAAAACCGATCATCAGAGTCCGTCATGCTGTTCTGAGGGTAGCCTCAGGTGTATGAGCCTGAGTGAGAATAGACAGTTTATGACCAAAACCGGAATCCATTGGTTTGGATTCCTGACTAAACGGTTTCCAGTTTTTTTTAATAACGCCGGATTGAATTTGCTGAGGAAACTGATGACCAACGAAGATTCAATATCAACCCCCAGCGACACTCTCCTGACAACACATGGGGTTGAAAACTCTGACACCAGTAACCAGCCTGTTTTCTCTATCAGACTGAATCGTAAGCTTTCAGCAGAAAAGGTACTGAGTGACGATCAGTTACCGGACGGCAGAGCCGTTAAATGTAATCCGGCCTTTCAGCCCCTCACTGAAGAGTCCTCTCTAACTGAAGAGCAGGTATACTTTCATGCAGTTGAGGAAGGCAAAATTGCCAGTTATGCCCCCCGGCATAACACCATTGATCTCAACCAGTTATTGAGCGGAAAACATACATTGCCTGCCGGTTTACAGAGACTGGCTACCCTGCTCTGTACCAGGAAACAAGCAGTCAATGAGGATCTGATTGATCAGGTATTGTTCCGTCTTAATCATGATGCCAGTGACAGCCATTGCGATTGCGAGTCCAGCGATGGGCAGGCTTACGCCATCAACCTTCTGGATCCAGCGCATCAACGACTTTTGATTGTGAACTATGAGGGTCAGCAATATGAACTCTATCCTTCTTCCTGAGTACGCCTGATACCAGGAATGCCCGTCGCCCATCCTGAGTTTCCTCCGGTTGGGTATTCTTTCTCACCCACAGGTAACCATTGTCGAGACGCGCTATGAACAAGAAAGAACTTGTTGAAAAGGTCGCGGAACAATCCAACCTTTCAAAGAACAAGGCAGAGCAGGCCGTCAATGCCTTCATTCAAAATACCCAGGATACCCTGGCAAAGGGAGATATCGTGCAGCTGATAGGATTTGGAACTTTTTCAGTGGTGGATCGAGCGGCACGCAAGGGAAGGAACCCGCAAACGGGCCAGGAAATTCATATACCCGCCTGCAAACTGCCTCAATTCAAACCCGGCAACAAACTGCGTGAAGTGGTGAAATAGGCAGACGACTCAAAGCTGTCTGCCGGATCATCACCCAAACCGCCATGATCAAAAAACACTGAAGACCGGTCAGGACAAAGCCAACAAGGCTTTTGTCCTGACCGGTCTTCAGTGAGTCTTTCATTGCAGTAAAAGTAATTGTTTGATTCACAGTCGTTAGAAAGACGCTTTTCAACACTTATATCAAGCAATAATGTATTAAATTGATCAGAAACTGTATTTAAGCCCAATGGATATTACTGAACTTTCGCTGGCTGCTCCTCCTGCATCCTCAACATAGTATGTATCCAAACCATCATTGATCGTCACATTCATGTTTTTCTCAGAAAATTTTGTGTAAGCATATTCACCATAAATCTTCATTACCGGATTTAAATGATAGGCATAATTAAGTGATAAAAAAGTGTAAGTTGAATTGCCATCACCTTCGCTTTTAAAAGTAGTGTTTCTAAGATGGTGCGTGTCGAAGTCATCCGCTTTAACCAGGGGACTCCATTTTACTTGAGCACCAAACTCAGATTTTCCGCGTCTGTAGTTTCCGCCCAATCCCAGATACAATGTTGAAAATTTTTGCTCGTATGAAATGATAAGAGTGTCATCAGGAAAAGTGCCGACATATTGACCGAAACCGTAATTGTATGAGCCTCCTCGTGCCTCATACTGTGTTTTTTGACTTAACAGGCCGCCAGTAACACCCACTTTATAGTGACTTTGCGAAAGCAACCAATAAGAAGCACTCAGATCTATTGTGAAGGCTTTGGTTGTTTTTGTATCAGGGTGTTTTGATATGTGAGATGGTTCCGATATTCCTGATTCCCAGTCCCAGTCTCTATCTGTCATATGGCCATCGCCATCAGTTAAGGTCATCCAGTAGTTTGCAGTAAATGTCCAGCTTGCGTTTAAATCCCAAATTGCACCTAGCTTAATAACAGGCGCATTGTCAGTTTTCCAATCGAGTTGACTGACTTTCTCAGCGCCGAAATACACTAATTCGGTTGCCTCTCCATTTAAGACGCCCAACGAGCCTTCTAATGTTACTTTGGCATGTGCGCCGGTATCTGCAACGGCAAAAATCGGCAATAAAATTAGCTTTTTCATCACTCACCTCTAATAATTGAGGTGCCAGCATACGTGCCTATGATGCCGATCATCCCATGGCTCTCATAACATTGAGAATGGCTCGCTTTTTCTTCAGGTTCATTCTGTTCAGGTTACGTATGATTTCATCATCGACTTGGGTGTCGCAAATGGTATCGGCGGGTGAAGTCAGGTATTGGTTCCCCCTGCCCGTCGCCAACCATTCAAACGACACTTCCAGTAGTTCGGCCATTTTTCGGAGGTTTTCAAGACTGGGGCTGCTCATTTCAGTTTCCCACTGAGCCAGAGCACTCCGGGAGACACCGATCATATCAGCCAAAACTTGTTGAGAATAACGCTTTTCCTTGCGTGAACGAAGGATCCTTGTTGTCAGGTTCATCCTTGAACTCTCGTTGATAATCGAAAAAAATACTTTATTAAAATTCAGTGTAACACATGCTCTGGTAATGACCGGTTGTAATTAGGAAACCCTTTCTTCACAACCCTGACCTCTAATCTGCTTTTACGATCAGACCGGTATCCAGGGCTGGCCTCAATGCATCCAATACCTGCCCGGACTCAATCACTTTCAGGCACTGGTTATCTACGCAGCTGGTCTTCCTGTGATTCCCGGCACTGACACAGGGCGAACAGGGCAATCCGGCATAGATGGGCGTTGAATTCCCGAGGGCACCATAAAGTGCAGGCGTTTCTGGCCCAAATATCACAAAAGTTTTCAGTTCTGTGACGGATGCAAAATGGGGAGGGCCTGAATCATTGGACAACATCAGTTCAGAGATCGAGTAAAGGGGGACCAGTTCCCTGAACTCAAAAGCTCCGGCAGTGTTGAGACAGCGCTCATGATTAACCTGCTGTCTGAGCATTTCAGCTTCCGGACGCTCTGCCGGAGCACCGGTAATCACCACCAGAATGTCGGAGTATTCAGCCAGCAAGCTCTGAATAACATCCACATAACGATCTTTCATCCATCGTCTTTGGGGGAGCAGGTCACTGGCATTCGGGTTCACCAATACCAGACGCTGGATACCGGGCTTAAAGTCACTGTAAAGAGATTTCAGCTTAGTGACGACCGATGACCTCAGGTCACTGTTCACTTCCGCTCTGGCCAGTTCAATAGTCTCGTCAAATCCATCTTTTTGATAAGGCTGATGCGGTGCATTTTGAGAAGCCTTTACCAGAGTCATAAAGTTTCTGGAAATATGACGGTGAGGGTTGTACATCACCGGATGAGTTAAATGATTACCCCGGTAAAGCCCCTCTTCGTGAACCCGATCAAAACCTGTCCGGTTGCCGGCACCGCTGAGACGGGTAAGGATGGCTGTAAAACGGGAGAACAACTCCAGATCAATAACCGTATCAATCTTCTTTTTTCGACACCAGATCAGGAATTTAAGGCTACTGAGTGCCAGACTGAAAAGGTTATCTGGTTTAATCAGGCAAATATTGTCCCGGTCAACGGTATTTAATAAATGCAGGCTGACTGCATTTTTCTCAAAAATGACAAAATGTAAGGTTTTGCCCTGCCCTTTCAACCAGCGCATGGAGGGGTCAGCCAGAATGGCACTGCCCATTTCAGACAATTCAATAAACAGTACATTGCTGGAAACTGTTTCTTGCCCCTTGCGAATCCAGTCAAAAGGCCAGAAAGCCAGTTTCAAAAGCAAGCAGAGCGGGACACCTACATAGTGATCAACCCATCGCATAGTATCTACTTTCACAAGTTGGCTCCCTTAGCTACATTGGACTTTCGTCCTGCAAATACAAATACCGTTGCTATGGTGAAATTAAATAGCATGCCTGCCAAAACACCAGACACGAGCGCCAACTGTTTGTATTCCAAAAAGAAAGGCACAAAGCTCGTTAATAAATAATAGGTACCCCAGTTGGGAATAAAACTGACCACACACATAGCCAGATACTTACTCCATTGCTTCAGTTTTTTCTCCTTGGGGACATGGGAATAGGTAAAGTTACGATTCCAAAACCAGTTCCAACTGGCAGCGACCCAATAGGAACCTCCTCTGGCCATCAGGTGAGGAACTCCCAGCCACTGGCCTAACAGGGTGTAAACACTCATATCCACCAGGAATCCACTGGCTCCTACCATACCGAACTTGGTCAGTCTCTGCCCCAACAGAAACAGTTTATTGAATAGGGTTCCGGATTGCTTCATGCGAACTGCCAGCTCGTCCTGATAAAGAGAGCGCAAACAGTGAACGGACAAGACAAGAGCCAGCAGCGCAAGTACAAACTGTAAATACATAATCACTTTGTAGGAGCGAAAACCATTGTCGTATAGCGGCAGTACGACCACACACAACAGACCCAACAGGATAAAGACTACACGACTCTTAAAGCCCGATTTCAGTTTACTGGCCAGAAAATCCCCTATTACTGCAGCCAGAATACCCACCCAGGCACCCAGAAAAATATCAAACGGCCAATGCGCCCCTACAACAACGCGTGATAATGCAGAAAAGGCTGCAACCAAAAGAATCAGATATTGAATGCGTGATTTTAAATAAAGAAACGCAAGCCCAACTAAAAGAAAAACCGTACCGCTATGCCCTGAAGGCATAGTATCTGTTTTTAGTACAGGCCCCAGGACATTCACGGCTTCAAGCCCCAGCTCGCCGACAGGACGTAAAGAGGAAAGAAGAGCCTTACCACCACTCAGCAAGAGATCACCCACTAGCATGGTGAAAATAATAGCCAGCTGTTTATCGGGCATTTTGTAGAACAACAACATGGCCAGGGGAAAGAGGAAAAAGCCATCTCCAAGGTTGGTTAATAACACCCAGAAAATAGCAGTGGGTGATTCAGAACCCCATTCATTAATATGATAAAAAACTGAATGATTAAGCGGAGTCACTGAGAACACAGCCACAAAGGGCAGCAGAAAGCAACTGGCTTTATATATTGTTGAGCGAGACCGGCCAGAACCTACTCCGAGCAAATCGGACATTCCTTATATAACCTCAATACCCTATGAAAACAGCTCTCAGTAATAAAAATGATGATTCACCCTGAATAGATGAAAAATGTTTAACAGTAAAAACCAAGTTACTACAGACAGTAGAATATGCAAAGACCGTATAAAAAACAGATATGAACCCAATGTGAAACTAAAGGAGTATGGACGGATGCAAAGATAGAAAGTTTCAAAAAAAACCATCAATAAACCATCGATAGGATTTCCTGTAAAAAACTACTCAATGAGCCGGTTTACACTGGTAAAACTGGAATCGATTAACCGTAACAGTATCAACTCCGGACTCTGTTTCATCGACCAGACTGCACGAAAAGTTCTGTATTTCAAGATGATCATTCCCAGGAACTGATTGCTTGTCCCGCACCAGCAGACCATAACTATCGGCTTCTGGTTTACCATGCCAGAAATCAAACTGGGTTAAACGGTCGGCCAACACTTGAACGGGCTCTGGATAGGCGTACCAGGCTATACGACTGGCCTTAGTCCAATTATCCACCATCAGAACCGGTTCCACCCCCTCTTCTTCCTGCCACTTCTGCCTCAATAGCTGTGCCTGTTCAGCTGCCGCTTTCCAGCCCACCAGATCCTTAATGGCTGATGCCATGAAAGGGAAAGTAGAAAGAGGCATAAATGCCAGAAAGAAGAACACGAAGACAATCAGTCCAATTGACAGGAAGGAGGAAAAAACAGCCAGACTCTTCAACCACCAATGGGACCAGCCAAGGCAGATCCAGTAGGCCGACAAAGGCGCCAGTAGTGTCCAGCCAAGGGCTGGCCAGTTAGGCAACACAGTACCATCACCGGCAGACCAGCCAATAACAACCAGTACCGGAAAAGCACTCCAGACAATCAGCCAGCAGGATGCCCTGTCCTCCTCCGGGATTCGTTTCCTGATCAGTGAAAAAGCAGCGGCTATGGCGGCCACATAAGCCAGAATGGAATAAAGAAACATTTGTGCTAACTGCATGACCAGTGCATCTTTCAAAGACCACTCCTCAACTCCGACACCACGATCAAACTGATAAGCCAGAGAAGCCCAATCGTTGTCAGCATTCCAGACTAATACGGGAGAGATCAATATCAGTGCTATCAGGGCGGCCAACCATGGACCGGCCTGTCGAAGCCAACTCAGTCCCTGATACTGAATCATGAACAGGGTCATGCCCAGGGGCAGGAATATCGCAGTGTATTTACTCAACCCTGCCAGCCCGTAAACGATGCCCAGACCCAGCCAATACAGCAAACGATTTTGATTATGGATACGGTAAATCAGTTCCAGAGACAAAAGACCAAAGACCATCAGAGGCAGATCGGGCACCAGCCCCCACCCCATCAGTTGCAGCATAGGTGCCGTATTGATCAGAAAGACGGCAACCAGCCCCACCCAGGCTGGGCCATCAGGAAAGAGAATCCCGCTGAGTCTAAACACCAGATAACTGCTCAACGCATAAAGAATCGCAGGGACAAGCCTTACTGTAAATTCATCGTAACCCAGAGGGGCTATCAAGGTCTGTAACCAACCCACCATAGGCGGGTGATCAAAATAACTGAGGGCCGGATACAGGGCATAAAGTGCATAGTGAGCTTCATCGACACCCAGCGACACTCCGGGTGCCATGGCTAAATGAATCAGGAGCACCACAATAATGATACCCCAGGAGGCAACTCGCCCTCGTTCCTGCATGAAACCCCCGGTTAAAAGGATTGGATAAAGCCTTCAACCATCATTCCACTACCATTTAGCATTCTTTATCAGGCAGATGGTGGGCAAACTCTTTGAATCTGTTTACAGCTTTCTCCAAACTGAAACAGAACAAACCGGCCTATTACTCTACGACAAGTGCTGTCTAAAAAAAAGTCAATTAATGAATGATGATCATTTCATTTTGATCCAGTCCTGCAGGTTAAAGACCAAGGATCTGTATAAGGGGAATATGGAAAAAATAGCGAAATCAGACAGGAAGCATTGGACGAGCCGGTCATTTCCGACCCATCCGGCAACGCGCTTTAAACGGCCAGCGTCAGAAACAGACCCGCAATAGTAGCACTCATGAGGTTTGAAAGTGTACCAGCTACAACCGCTTTCAAACCAAAACGAGCGATGTCATGACGACGGTTAGGTGCCATGGAGCCCAGACCACCCAGCAAAATAGCAATGGATGAAATGTTAGCGAAACCACACAAAGCAAAGGTCAGAATCGCCTGGGAACGATCAGACAACAAGGCAACACCGGCTTTCGCTGCTGCTTCAGCATCGACATAGTTTGCCAAACTACTGAAAGCAACAAACTCGTTAACGATCATTTTTTGACCCAGGAAGCTGCCCGCAGTCAGAGCTTCAGACCAAGGTACACCGATCAGGTAAGCCAGAGGAGAGAATGCATAACCCAGGATCAGCTCGATAGTCAGGTCCGGATAACCGAACCAACCACCAGCCCAGCCCAGCAAACCGTTGAGCATGGCAATCAGGGAGATGAAAGCCAGTAACATAGCACCGATCATGGCAGCCAGTTTGAGCCCACTGGCAGCACCCGAAGCAGCCGCATCGAAAATGTTAGCTGGCTTATCTTCAGCGTTCTGCTGCTCAATGTCGTCTATATCATCATAAGGTCTCTCGGTTTCAGGCTTGATAATTTTTGCCATCAACAGGCCACCCGGAGCTGCCATAAAACTGGCAGCAATCAGGTACTTAAGCTCAACCCCCATACTGGCATAGCCCACCATGACCGCACCGGCAACGGAAGCCAAACCACCCACCATAACGGCAAAGAGTTCGGACTGAGTCATGCGGCTGATGAAAGGACGAACCAGCAGAGGTGCTTCAGTCTGGCCAACAAAAACGTTAGCAGCAGCAGACAGTGATTCTGTGCGACTGGTGCCGAGTAATTTGCGCAGAGCACCGCCAAGTAGTTTGATGACAAGCTGCATGATACCAAGGTGATAGAGCACCGCTACCAGAGCCGCAAAAAAGATAATGACTGAGAGAACATGGACAAAGAATATAAAGCCCAGTTTGAAGCTGGCCAGTTCGCCAAAGAGAAAACCAATACCATTATTAGCATATCCCATAACAGCATTTACGCCGTTGGTAATAGCTTCCAGAATGTATTGTCCGGCGGGGATATACAGAACAAATGCGCCGATACCTGCCTGAATGGCAAAGGCACCACCCACCGTTCGCAATTTTATTGCTTTACGATTGTCCGAAAGCAGTATTGCAATACCCAGCAGGACTGCGATTCCTACCAGGCTTATAAGCATGTGTTGCATGGGGATGATCACCTTTAAACAGAGTCTCGGGGCATTATACTTATATATTTATTGGCTTTAGTAGAAAGTAATTACCGAATAAAAACATAATAATGACAAACCCTATCTAAAATTCGCCTCAGGTATCAGCAAGGATGATAAGCGTTTCTTTGACCTTCCCGCACTTATCAAAATAACGACTACTCTTGCTAAAGGTCAGCCCGCCCTCGACCCAAGCAACCTAAAAAATTGCTACAAAAGTACTCTCTGACTAAAATCTTTGGCTGATGGTTATTCGTTGGTGTAATTAAAGATAACTTCATTCGAGGCGGTGCACCCAATCATGATCTCTCCGCCTTTTCAGGTAACTGCACAGGACCGGGTTGCGTTGCACCCACCCATTTCAGGCCTGGCTTCTTTTACAACTGCGATCCAAACCCGGGCTCGTGTGCCGTCAGTCACGACTACAGACAAGACAACGGACAAATTGTCAACATTAATTTAACGGTCCCATCTGGCTCGGAGGAAATACTACCGTTTGTCGCAAATGGTGGCAGGGCGGAAGCGCCTTTCCATTTTCAAATACCCACTGTTCGTCTGTTCTGTTCGATAAAATTCGTATGAGTCTACGCCCCCGGGACCATTCTTTGGTACTATGATTGCCTCGTCTGATAGATTAACACTGGCGCATTGATTGTATGGAACTGACCGGCTCTCAACAGAGGGTAACTGAGCATGTAAATGGACATGCCCTTTGTATAGCAGTAGCCGGTTCAGGTAAGACCACTACCCTGGCCTTTCTCATTAATGAGTTACTGAACCAGGGTGTTTCCCCTCGACGCATCGTGGTTATGATGTTCAACAAGTCAGCCCAGCTGGACTTTACCGACAAGCTCCGCAGACGATGCCGACAGTGGCCGGTTCTTCCAAAAGTCCGAACCTATCACTCAACGGGCCTGAGACTTTTGAAGTCGCTCGAAGAGTGGGGGTTGAGATCGTCCTACAATCATCGCCCCCTGACAGAGAAAGAGATTGAGCTGAAAGTCCGTGAGCTTTTGCTGGCATTAGCACCTGACGTGCTTCAGGACAGGATCAAAGCAGACAGCGCCCGATACATTGAAGTGGCTGCCGGTTTTATCGATAACGTTAAGGCCAGTTTGGACAAGCCTTCCACAGTCCTGATGCGGGCAGACTATCCCGATCATTTTCAATTTCTGGTGGAACTTTTTGAAACCTTTGAGCAATGGCGCCACCAGCATCGCAGAATAACCTTTATGGATATGCTGTACGACACAGTATGTTTGATAGAAGCCAACCCGGAAATCATCCCCCGCATCACCAACAAAATAGATCGAATTATAGTGGATGAATACCAGGACACTTCAACCTTGCAACACAGGTTGACACGCATCATCGCTGGAGACAGAGCCAAAGTGATTGCCGTAGGCGACCCCGATCAAACCATCTATGAATTTGCCGGGGCCAATATTCAGAATATTCTCCGGCACTTCGAAGCGGATTATGCCCGCACCGATGCCGTTCACGAGTTGACTCTGCCTCATACCTTTCGCTATGGCCACGAGATCGCCATGGCAGCCAGCCACCTGATCAGTCGTAACAAAAACAGAAAAGGTGTGATCTGTATTGCTCACCCGGACAACCCGGATTCAAGCATCTCAATCTCACAGGGAGCTGGCGAAGATACAGAGCGGGTATTGGCAACCATTCAACAGCATATTTCCGGCTCCGGGTCGCAGATAGCTGTGCTTTTAAGAGTCTGGGCACAATCGGTGCCATTGGAACTGAGGTTGTTGGCAAGCGGTCTACCCTACCAATGTGAAGGCCCTTACCTGTTTGACCGTCCTGAAATATCAGCCTTGATCGCTGCCCTGAGAATAGCCTCTGGTGATTTGCAGCACTTAAACTCTGCCGCTCGATATGAGGTATTGTCTTTGCTGTTTACCCTACCTCATTTGGGCATAAAAGCGGCTCTGGTAAAGCAACTTTCCGCCAACCTTCAAGAGCACAATCAACTTTGGGGGAAAGAATTGGGCCTTTCAGCCAGCAAAATCGCTGGCATCAATAATTATCAACGCCAGAAACTGTACGACAGGGCTGAGATATTGCTATCACTGGAAAAAACATCGAATCAGGAATCTGCCACTGCGGTACTGCAACGCTACATTCAACGCACGGAGCTCAGGGAAAGTCTGCAATCCATGAGCCTCAACGATCAGAGAACGGAAGAGCAATTGCTGGCTATCGATGGTTTTCTCAGTTACCTGAGAAAAATGAACCTCACCGTCAGTGACAGCTGTTTGCACCTGGACGAATTGAGATCCAGACAGAATCAACAAACCAGACACTCCGGGCAGCATGCCTATGACCAATCAGAACAGATCGTGATCAGTTCCTGCCATCGGGCCAAGGGACTGGAATGGCCCATCGTTCTGATTCCGGGACTGACCCAAAAATACTGGCCGTTCAAAAGAGAGGATGAACTGACTCCGGGCAGCAGTGAAGATCTGGAAGCTGAAAGGAGACTACTTTACGTCGCCATGACCCGGGCCAGAGAAAAACTCTATCTTTTTACCGGCAACGGATCCCTGAACACCAGAGCCAACAGCTGGATGAATAACGACTCACAGCAGATCAGCCTGTTTCTAAAAGAAATGCAGATCCCCCACGTCAAATCCGTTTGCCAGTCACTCAATCAGACTTCTGAAGATGAACTGGTCAATCAACTCAAAAAAACTGGTCTGACCAGAGCGGCACGTCAATACTTTCAGGCAATAAAGCCGAATCTGGCAAAACGGCTTGAAACAATTCCTTCACTGGCAGAAAAGCATCGCTCCAAGTCTGCCTCTTCAGTACGCAGTCCGGCCTATCTATCAGCACGACAGAACATCTTTCGCAGGGAAGTGCCAGAAAACGCACCTTGGCAGGTGAACCGGAGACTCAGACACAGTATTTTCGGAGAGGGTAAAGTCATTGAAGTCAATGACACCAACTTTGTCATCCTGTTTGACAGGCAGCATAGTGTAAAAAGATTTGCCCGCAATGAGCAGGTTTTACATCTGTTTGAATTACTTTGAACGCTCCGCCAACCAACTGATAGAAACCGTAAAGCCGCTTCTGGCTTTCTCTTCAATACTTATCATCCAGGTAATTTTGTGTGTTCTGCCAATGAATGGCGAAAATACCATCCCTGAACTATACATTATCCCGGAAAATAAAAAGGCCGAAGGACTGTGAATGAATAGCAGGTTCCTGATCATACTTATCAGGTTTTACCAACTGGAAAGGTTAGCCAAGGTAGGCCGCTTATAAAGTATTTATCACTCATCAATCTCATACTGGATGCAATCAAAAAAAGAGGCTGCTTCAGGCAGATTAGGTTTGGCTGTTCATTTGCTTCTGGCAAATCAATTACCCTGATTAAGGACACGAATAATGAAAATATCCGGTAAACCGATAACGATACTCTCATGCTTAATATTTATATGTTCAGTTGCCCATTCAGACATATCGAAAGAACAACAACTTAACTTATTGAGCCACTACAATAATGCATCGTTAGTTGAAGACGGTCTGAAACTGGTAGGCATTAGTTCCAGGCTGGCAGTTTCTACCGTGATCAGTTATGGATTCTGGTACGGCATCTGCAAATCAAACGAGCCGCTATCTATCCTTACGGGTCGGTTTGACCTATCCGATATAGAAAGAAATAATTTACAAGAGGTCAAATCTTCTTTTTGTAATCAACTCGCATCCATTATTACCTCTACTGAGGTTGCTTTGGCCGGACATGTACGACCCTGGCCTTTTGCTCAGCCGCTTCGATTTGTTGGAACAGGATTCATTGCCTACAGAGCGCACAATAACGACAATCCTTATTTTACACCCATAATAACAATGGCTTACTTTACGCACGAGATAGTGGCCAGGACGATAGCCGGAGCCTCTGTCATACAGGCTCTGAGGAATGATGACAGACCTGAAATCCATCCTGAAGATTACGCTCACAGTGAATATACTATGTTGAAATCAATCGCTGGCATGATGGTCGGGACAATAGTTCATAACGAGTTTATTGCCAAGGGCTCTTCTCGAGTAGAAGCCATCTTTGCTTACGTGATATCTGCTTCAGTAACACAGGCTTTAACTTCATTATTCTCTTTACCACCCTCTAATTCAGGCGATAGTCATGCCTTCGAGCCAGAAAGAACAGCAGCAAACTTAGCCGGAGCCGGAGTCATAGCCGGATCAATAGCCGGAGCCACAGCCGGAGCCATAGCCGCTGGAACCGCCTTTGACCGACTCTTGTTCATAGCCGCAGTTAGCACTCTGTCTTTATCGCTACCCAAATTTGAATCTTCATCCCAACTTAAAGACAAAATCAATGCTGGAGCTATGTCCGGGCTCATAGTCGGCGCCGGAGTCATGAAACTTCTGACAATACAAAACTCAAACCTGGACTCAAATCATTTATTAAGAAACGTTGCTATTACTCTGGCTCCTGCATTGGCTCTCGCTCTGATCAATGGCGTTTCAAACTATGACATCTATGGTTTCTCACTTGAAGAAAGTTTCACCGAAACAGCCCGTAACCAATGGAAGAAGTTTTATGCTCCTTTGGATTATTTGCGCACCTTGTTTAATTGACAGATAGTTGTTTTGAAAGCTTGGCGAAACGGTTGGATGACATTCAATCTGGACTGACTTTTCTCTTCGCCCGGGCCTCTTGCCCGGGCGATTTAACAAAAGCCCCCTTCCGACTTTTATGACCGTCTACGTCCAAAAACACCTTTGATCGTTCCAGACAAAAATTGCTCCTGACTCATATAGCACGACAGTTAACGCCTGCCAATGAATGGCGAAAATACCGTAGCTGAACTATATAGTTTCTTGCCAGCAGTGTGGGTCAAATGACTAGCAGCCTGTCGGACTTAAGGCTGTCCTACTACGGTTGCAATAAATTGGTCTA
>NZ_JAHHPN010000672.1:0-12731 GCF_024606325.1 Endozoicomonas sp. ONNA1 | reverse complement strand
GCGACGGCAAACAAATCCGTGACTGGCTCTATGTAGAAGATCACGCCCGAGGAATTGAGTTGGTTCTTAATAAGGGTAAAGTTGGTGAAAATTACAATATCGGTGGTCACAACGAATGGCATAATATTGATATAGTTAAACTCGTCTGTAAGCTGATGAATGAAAGCTTCCAGCATCCAGCTTCCAGTCTCCAGCTCAAAGAACGCTACCCTAACGCAAAGTCTGCCATCGCTGGCAACTCGGAATCCCTGATCGAGTACGTAAAAGACCGCCCCGGCCATGACCGCCGTTATGCGATTGATGCAGCAAAAACCCGTTCGGAGTTGGGTTATGAGCCTAAAGAATCTTTTGAAACCGGGATTCGTAAAACTGTTGTGTGGTATCTAACTAATAAAAACTGGTGGTCAGCAGTCATGGATGGATCTTACCGAGAGTGGATTGAAAGCCAGTACTAACAGCAAGGTATTCTCAGCTTTTTTGCATTTTTTATAGCTTTAGCAATAAGAATCCCCATATGACGACGCACTAAGCGATCGTATTGAGGCGTATATTCACCGGGAATGCTGACTACAATTTTACACGGTAGTGTTTCATATCGAGCAATATTCTTCTCACTAGACAAAGTCCGATTTATAACGATTAAATTAAAACATATGAAAATTTTTAAAAAAGTGTTTTCGACTAAAGAAAGCAAAGACAGCAATAAAATAGAAAACAAAATAGAAAACAAAATAGAAAACAAAATAGAAAACAAAATAGAAAACAAAATAAAAGTTAAAGACAACAAACTCAAAGATAAAAATAGCAGAAAAGAAAAAATTCCAAAACTATATGAAGAAGAATATAAAATTATAAATGACTCTAGGTTATTTGATAGAGCATATTATTTAAAAAACAACAAAGATGTCGAGAGAGCTAATATGGATCCACTATTGCACTATGTAAAATATGGTGCAAAAGAGGGTCGTAATCCGAATGAGTATTTTGACAATGCATTCTATATGTCCAACAATAGCTGTGACAATATAACGAATCTTTTAATTCATTACATAAAATTAGGTTTTAAGGAAGGAGCAAAAACAAGCGATAAGTTTGATAGTGCATTTTACCTTAAGAAACACAAGGATGTCGAAAAAGCTGGAATCAACCCTTTGTCACATTACTTAAGGCATGGAAAAAAAGAAGGGAGAAAAACCATATCTGAAAAAAGTAACAGTTCAGAAATGAAATTCATCTCTGTTAATACTGGAAATAAAAAAGGGGTAACAGTAATTATCCCTATATACAATGCATTTGAAGAAATCAAGAAGTGTATCTCTAGTGTAATAAAAAATGTAAATAGAAAAAAAGATGACATAATAATAATCAATGACAAAAGTACAGATACTAGAGTCGAAAAATATCTTGTTAGTTTGGAGGGGACTGAAGGTCTTAAAGTAATTCACAATAAGTTGAACTTAGGATATACAAAAACAGTTAATAAGGGAGTGGCTTTATCTAATAAGAAAGATGTTATTCTTTTAAATAGTGATACTGTCGTATCAAAGTATTGGCTTAGGAATATGCGTGTGGCAGCCTACCAAAGCGAATCAATAGGTACTGTAACGGCTGTATCAAATAATGCCGGTGCTTTTTCTGTTCCAAAGTCAGGGAGCAACGCTTTACCTGAAGGACTTGGCATAGAGAATATATCAAGATTAGTATCGGTAAATCATGATTCAAATTATACAGAAGTACCAACAGGTAATGGTTTTTGTTTATACATCAAAAGAGCAGTATTTGATGATATTGGATTTTTTGATGAAACTAATTTTCCAAGAGGTTATGGTGAAGAAAATGAGTTTTGCATGAGAGCAAAACTTTCAGGTTGGGTTAACATTATAGATTCAAAAACTTATGTCTATCATGTACGTTCGGCATCTTTCAAAGATGAAAAGAAAAAATTGATTGCCGAAGGGTTCGATAAAGTACGCTCTCTTCATCCTAATTACCCAATGATAATAAAGGGTATAAGTAGTTCAAATACTCTATCCAATATAAGAGAAAAAATTTCTTCCAAAATTACTAAGTGGGAGAACGCCCCTTATGAAGTAAAGCCTAGAGCTATGTTTGTGATATCAACAAGAACTGGTGGTACACCCCAGACCAATAAAGATTTAATGGAGGGTATATCAGATTTTTATGACTGTTATGTTTTAGCATGTAATGCCGAAAAAATTGAAGTCATGATTTTATCTAAAGGTGGCTATACAATAGTCGAAGAATATAAATTAAAAGATAGTATTACCTTTGCTAGTCATACTAGTCAAGAGTACGACGATATTGTTTCATCTGTTCTATTTAACTATAACATTGAGTTGCTACATATTAGGCACATTGCTTGGCATAGTTTAAATTTACCTAAAATTGCCAAAAACCTTGATATCCCAGTTGTTTTTTCATTACATGATTTTTACTGCATCTGCCCAACAGTGAATCTTTTAAGTAAAAGTGGTGAATTAAGTTTAAAGGGTGTATCTGAAAATGGTTTTAACCCACTATGGAATGATTCAACTGTGCAGGTTATGACACCAACTACTCTTGAGTGGTGGCAAAGAATGATGGGCGATATGCTTTCATACTGTGATGCGTTTATAACTACATGTGAAAGCGCTAAAAGAATTTTACAAAAACAGTTGCCAGTTTTGAAAAAACGTAACTCTGATTTTTTTGTTATTGCTCACGGTCGTAATTTTACTAATTTCCAACGCCCTTTAAAAACTGAAATTGAAGATAAAATTAAAGTTTTACTACCCGGAAATATTAGCCTTTCAAAAGGGTCTGAGCTTATTAAAGAGATAAAAGAACTTGATTTGAAAAATAGAATAGAATTTCATGTGTTAGGTAAATGTGATGAATCTTTAAATAACTTTGTAATCAATCATGGTACATATAAAAGAGAAGAGCTATCATCAAAAATCAAAAAGATAAAGCCAGATATCACTGCAGTTCTTTCTATTTGGCCCGAAACATATTGTCATACATTAACTGAGTCATGGGCAAATGGCCTTCCTGTTATCGGAATCAACTATGGAGCTGTTGGTACACGAATTTCAAAACATGGTGGGGGCTGGTTAGTAGAGCCCACTGCATCTAATGTCTATAAAAAAATGCTGGATATATATAAAAATCACAATTTAATAGAAAAGGAAAAAGAGAAAGTAATTATATGGCAAAAAGGTTATGGATTGGAAAATAATGTCTGGCGTATGGCAGAAAAATATCTTGAAGTTTATAGAAATATAACATGTAAAAATGACTTAAAAGTTCAAAGTGATAATATTGCAGCTATATTAAAAGGCATCTATCCTAATGTACCTGCTACAGCCTATGTCCGAGTAGTTGAACAGAATAAAAAACTAAGCAATATTCTTGATGGGGATATTTTTTATACTAATTTCCAAAAAATTATTAGGGAAGGTGTTAGCAACTACAAAAAACTAATTGTACAAAGAGATGCAATACCTGAGAAGTATGTAGATTCATTTATTGATATGTGCATGTCAACTAATACACCTTATATTTATGAGTTAGACGATGATTTACTTTCTGTCCCATCGGACAAAGATAAAGATGGCATATATAAAAAATATTCAAATTCAATTAAGAAATTGTTGAAAAATTCATCATCAGTTCATGTTTCTACAGAAATATTAAAAAATAATTTAGAAAATTATTCTGATAACATCTTAGTTTTTCCAAATGCTATAAATGAAAAAAGGTGGGCTGAAGATACACTATTCGAGCTAGATAAAAGAACAAAAGAGCAACTATTATCAGTAAAAGGCTTGAAACTGCTATATGCAGGCTCAAAAACTCATACTACAGACTTGGAACTAGTCTTATTTCCAATACAAAATTTAATCGATCAAGGTTTCAATATAACTCTCTTTATTGTAGGTGTAACCGAAATTGACCTACCTTACTTTTGTACGCGTCTAGTTGTACCAAATGGTCGCTATGATCATTACGTTGAGTGGATAAAATCTGTTTCAAAACATGTTGATCTTGCTTTAGCTCCACTTGAAGAAACAAAATTCAATGAGAGAAAAACACCACTAAAAATCATGGAATATCGTGCACTTAATATTGATTATCTAGCAAGTAATGTTGAGCCATATTCATCATATGAAAGTAATAAATCTTTATTAGTGAACAATGATGTTTCATCATGGAAAGAAGGTATCAAAAAGTACTACTCTCATTCCAATAGCAACTGAGTTAATTTATTTAACGTTTATATTGGATTTTATTCAAGGTTGAATATCTATGAACTTATACATAGTATCAAAAGAGTTTGAAAACAACAGTAGTAATCTTTTTTCTATAGAAGAAGGTGTTAGTTGCCTTGTAATTCGTGAGTCTAAAGATTTTTTTGAATACGGTGGTAATGAGTTTTCTTTTAAGAACTTAGTTGAGCTTGTTTCTTGCATAGAAAAAACTGGTCTGACATTTAATAATGCTTATGTTTACGGTGGCTTTTTAAAATTTTCATCTGAAATCAATGTTAGATTTTTGTTTTCTGTCATTAATTCTTTATTTGTTTGCAACTTTAAATATTACGATTTTTCTCAGAATTTAAAAGATAGAGCAACTGTACTAAACAGATGTTTCAAAAGCCTAGACCTTTACCCATGTCTTGATAAATTCACGAATAATATTTCATACTTAACTTTTAAAGATTTTGATTCAAAACTCCTGTGGCATTATTCTGAGAAAATGAGGTTGATAGAATATAATAAAGTTTCCACAACATTAGTTATTGATGATATCAAAGCAGCATTAAAAAACAAAAAACCCTTTAGCTTTATTCGATTAAATCATTGCGAAAATAGACTTTTAGGCTACGACTATACCTTTCCCTACCAAGAATCTGAAATTACATATGATATACAATTTGGTTACAAACTAGATAAACAAGAAACAGCTGCAATTTCTAACTTGATTAAGAACTCAGTCAAAAAATCAGACTATCTTGGGGTTCCGGTTTATAAAACAAGAATTTCAAAAAAACTGCATATATTAGAGAACTCAACGTACATCCATTTAAGAGATTTCGGGCTTTGGAACAACCAACAGTTTTGTGACGTTAATATCCATTATGATTTTGGAAAATCCAATGAGTTTCTAAAGATATTGATAAATTCTAAAAGGCTATTTGCTATAACGTGTAGAAGACTATCTAAAATTCAAAATATCATTAATAAAAAGATAAATATAATTTCAATTCCTGGTGAGTCAAGATTTACTGAAGAAAATAATCTAAAACACTATCCCAATGAATTTAAAAGAGTAAGACGTGTTATTCAGGAAAATATAAAACCAGGTGATCTTGTTTTAGTCGGTGGCGGTATACTTGGAAAAATTTACTGCGATATTGTAAAGAGCAATGGTGGAGTAGCCTTGGATGTAGGCTCTTTAATGGATGCTATGGAAAATCTAACGACAAGGGGGGACGGTTTTGGAAATGGCTTCTGGTGGCAATGAAGGGCAGTGAAAGCGGCGGCAAAAACCGGGGTCAAAAAAACCGGGGTCAAAAAAACCGGGGTCAAAAAAAACCGGGGTCAGGTCTTGATCCTTGACACCTTTTAAACCTGTTCTATTTTTACAGCTCTTTATTATTATTTGAGAAAAAACTGAGAAAACTGGGGTCAGGTCTAAAACCGGGGTCAGGTCTTGATTCTTGACACCTTTTAAACCTGTTCTATTTTTACAGCTCTTTATTATTATTTGAGAGCATAAAAAGTGAGCAGACCGTTAAGAATTGAGTATGCTGGGGCATTGTACCATGTCACTTCGCGCGGTAATGAGCGCAAACCTATTTACTTGGAAGAAGTAGATTTTTCATTGTTTCTGGACGTCTTGGCAGAAGTTTGTCATCGCTTTAACTGGGTGATTCATTCATGGTGCTTGATGAACAATCATTACCATCTGGTAGTGGAAACGCCAGACGGTAATCTGTCAGCAGGTATGCGACAGCTTAATGGTGTTTACACCACCCGGTTTAATCGTTGCCATAGACGGGTTGGGCATTTGTTCCAGGGGCGTTATAAAGCGATTCTTGTCGATAAGACGGCTTATCTCCTTGAGTTGAGTCGTTATGTGGTGCTTAATCCGGTTCGAGCTCGCATGGTCGAACATCCCGCAGACTGGCTATGGAGCAGTTACCGTTATACTCTTGGCGAGCTACCGTCCCCAGACTGGCTGGCAACAGACGCCATGTTGCTGCAGTTTTCCGATAATCGTAAACAAGCATGTGAGCAGTTTGTGGCTTTTGTGCTGGCCGGTGTGGGTATAAATCTCTGGTTGCATCTTAAACAACAGATTTATCTGGGCGATAATCAGTTTGTCTTGGATCAGCAGCAATATATTGATAAACCAACGAATAGTAAAACGCTCACTGAAATCCCACATAAACAGCGACGAAAACCTGCACCTGCACTCGGGTTTTATCAGGCGAGTTATAAATCTACCGAGTCAGCGGTCTGTGCAGCTTATGCATCTGGCGGTTATTCCCAAAAGGCGATTGCCGATTATTTTGGCCTGCATTATTCAACGGTGAGTAAGATGCTTGCAAGGCAGGCAAAGGGTTGACAGTGATAAGGCTCTGATGACCTTTCCGGGTTGTTCATAACTCAGGCGATCTCTTTGGTTACCCTTATTAACTCTGCATAGTTCAGAAAGCCCGGGTCTTGTACCTGCTCTGCTTTTATTGTTACCAAATATTTATACTTAATGGCCCTGATGATTTCAGTCAGGGTGCTTCCTTTCTATTTATCGTTCCCTTAATTTCTTATGAAAATCGCAATTGCCGGTACAGGCTACGTAGGCCTGTCCAACGCCGTTTTATTGGCCCAACAAAATCAAGTGATGGCCGTTGATATCATTCCTCAAAAAGTGGAGATGATTAACGACAGAATGTCACCCATTGCAGATAATGAAATTGAAGATTTTCTTGCTAATAAAGCGCTTAATCTTCGAGCAACCACTGATACTAAGCTAGCGTATGAAAATGCTGATTTTGTCATTATTGCCACTCCAACAGATTATGACCCGGACACCAATTACTTTGATACGTCTTCAGTTGAAGCTGTTATCAAAGAAGTCGTGAAAGTCAATCCGAATGCTGTGATGGTCATCAAATCTACTGTTCCAGTTGGCTATACCCAGCGCATTAAAGATGAATTAGGTTGTCAGAATATTATTTTCTCACCTGAATTTCTGCGAGAAGGTAAGGCACTGTATGATAACTTATACCCTTCCCGTATTATTGTAGGTGAGCGTTCTGAGTGCGCTGAGCGTTTTGCAAACCTGCTTGTGCAGGGTGCTGTAAAGCAAGATATACAGGTTTTATTTACAGATTCCACTGAGGCTGAAGCGGTTAAATTGTTCTCAAACACCTATCTCGCTATGCGGGTGGCCTATTTCAATGAACTCGATACCTATGCTGAAACCCATGGACTAGATTCACGACAGATTATCGAAGGCGTTGGACTTGACCCACGTATTGGTAGCCATTACAACAACCCATCTTTTGGCTATGGCGGCTACTGTCTACCCAAAGATACCAGGCAGTTGTTGGCAAACTATCAGGATGTACCCAACAATATGATTCGGGCCATTGTTGATGCCAATACTACCCGTAAAGACTACATAGCAAGCTCTATTGTTAAACGTAATCCCGATGTTGTTGGTATTTATCGTCTGATTATGAAAGCCGGGTCTGACAACTTCCGTGCCTCTTCTATTCAAGGAATTATGAAGAGAATCAAAGCCAAAGGTATAGAAGTTATTGTCTATGAGCCAGTACTCGAAGAAGATGAGTTCTATCATTCCAGAGTGATCCGTGATTTAGAAAATTTTAAACAATTGTCCGATGTTATTGTCTCTAACCGTATGGTAGAAGAGCTGAGTGATGTTGCAGACAAAGTTTATACCCGTGACTTGTTTGGTTCCGATTAATCAAGAATCATATTGACCATAGTGGTTGCAAGCTTAATTCTTGAAGCCTTTTATTTTTGTTTTCAACTATTCAAATTCATATGTCAACAGTTATTAAAAAAGCGATATTTCCAGTCGCAGGAATGGGCACTCGGTTTTTGCCAGCAACTAAAGCTTGCCCAAAAGAAATGCTACCTGTCGTAGATAAGCCGCTAATTCAATATGCAGTAGAAGAAGCGATTGCTGCTGGTATC
This sequence comes from Endozoicomonas sp. ONNA1, assembly GCF_024606325.1. Lineage (NCBI taxonomy): Bacteria > Pseudomonadati > Pseudomonadota > Gammaproteobacteria > Oceanospirillales > Endozoicomonadaceae > Endozoicomonas > Endozoicomonas sp. ONNA1. Next base: position 4,497 of record NZ_JAHHPN010000672.1, on the reverse strand, counting down.
ACAGATCTTATTTTTGTGACTTCCTGGACAAAACGCTCTATTGAAGACCACTTTGATAAAAACTTTGAACTGGAATACAAGCTTGAGAAGTCAGGCAAAGCAGAATTGCTTGATACTGTAAAAAGCATTTTACCGAAAGGAATCAATTGCTTTTATGTTCGCCAACAGGAAGCGCTTGGACTGGGTCATGCTGTATTATGTGCAAAAGATATTGTCGGCAACGAACCTTTTGTTGTACTCCTGGCTGACGATATGATCTATTGTGATAAAACTCCCTGTCTGAACACCATGATCAAAATGGCTCAGGAAGAACAAAGCTCAGTGGTGGCTGTTGAGTCAGTACCTATGGATCAGGTTAATAAGTATGGTGTTATTGATCCGGTTAAGTTGAGTGATCGGCTATACAAGCTAAAGGGGGTTGTTGAAAAACCTTCGGTAGATAAAGCACCTTCCAACCTTTCTATCGTCGGGCGCTATGTGCTTCAGCCTCGTATTTTTGAGTTGCTCGAAAGCACACCTCGTGGGGCAGGTGGTGAAATTCAACTGACTGATGCTATCGCTACACTACTACAAGAACAGACGATCCATGCTTATGAGTTTGATGGTATTCGTTATGATTGTGGCAGCAAGCTGGGTCATATGAAAGCTAATGTTGAATACGCACTGCGTCATCCTGAGCTTAATGGCCGGTTTAAGGAATATCTGCAGGACGTTATAGCTTCCTCGTTGAGCTAAGCGGTAGCGTTTTGAGCTGTGCTCCATTTATATCATCCTGGGTATTGCAGGAGCACTTTTTTAGTCAGTGTGAGTTATGAAGTTATCTAAATCGGTAATTTTAAAAATGAAAAGCGTGTAAAAAAGTTGTTAGGTCAAATTCTTAATATCAGGCACTGGTTGAGCGTTAATCCCAAGTTTCGACTGTTACCCAAATCAGATCTTCAAGAAGCAAGCGGTGGTTTTGATTGGCAGTCAACAGGTGAAGACCCTGCATTTAAATTAAAGCCTATGGCTTACCAGCCTAAAGGCTGGTATATGCTTGAGGTACAAGTCGAAAGTTCTGCTACACGGCTCAACAGCAAGCTTTACGTTGATTATGGAGAGGGTATTAATGAAGCGAACGCAATTCTCCTGCCCTTAACAAATGGTAAGCCTCTTAAAAGGGTCTGTTACTTTTCTCAGAGACCTTTAGCTATACACTTTGATCCTTCAGAGCAGCCCTGTAGCTTTTCTGTAAAACAACTGAAAATGACCCGATTGACTTCTGCTTATGCTCGCAAGTTGATGATCAAAAAGTTAACGACCCGACATACTACGGACAGTCATAGCGGACTGGCCGTTACGGAGCTATTGGAGCGTTATAACCACTGCTTTTCACCTTGCAAGGCAACCCTGACCTATCCACAGTGGCAACAACGTCATGAACCTGCAGTATTCGATAAAAGAAAAATTACCAATGAACTCGAGCAGCTAAATAGAAAGCCTTTGATCAGTATTGTGATGGCTACTTATAATACTGAACCTTTATTTTTAAAGGCATGTATAGATTCTGTACTAGAGCAGTCTTATTGTCATTGGGAGTTGTGTATTGCTGACGACTGCTCTACTGATGAGCAGGTTCGCACCCTTCTTAATGAATATTCCGAAAAAGACACAAGAATTAAAGTCACATTTCGATCTGTGAATGGTCATATCTCCAAAGCCAGTAACACTGCCCTTGAACTGGCTACTGGTGACTATGTCGGCTTGCTCGACCATGATGACTGTCTGGCTGAACATGCTTTGTTTTATATCGCCAAGACCATCAATGAGCGACCGCAAGTCAGGTTACTTTATAGTGATGAAGACAAAATTGATGAAAAGGGTGTGAGATACGAGCCGCATTTCAAAACAGACTGGAATCGTGACCTTTTTTATTCACATAACTATATCACTCATTTTAGTGTGTTTGATGCAACATTAATAAAGGAAGTGGGAGGATTCCGATCTGGCCTGGAAGGTAGTCAGGACTATGATTTAATTCTTCGTTGTGTCGCTAAAATTGGAAATGATCAAATTGCTCATATCCCTCATATTCTTTATCATTGGCGGGCTATAAAGGGCTCCACTGCTCTGTCTTCAGGCGAAAAAAACTACACAACAGAGGCTGGATACAAGGCTCTGCAAGATTTCTTTAAAGCAACTTATATACCTGTTGAAGTCAGAAAAGGCCAACTGGCAAACACCTATCGGACAATATGGCCTATGCCAAAGCCGTTGCCATTTGTCAGCTTGTTGATACCTACTCGTGATGGCTATGAGATTCTGAAACAATGTATTGAAAGTATCAGGACGAAAACAACTTATCCGAACTATGAAATAGTTGTATTAAACAACCAGACTACTTGTGATAAAACACTTGATTACTTCGAAAGAATCTCAAGCTACAATAATATCCGAGTGCTCAATTACGATTTTCCATTTAATTATTCAGCCATCAATAACTTTGGTGTTCCACAAACTAAAGGCAGTATTATTGGACTGATTAATAACGATATTGAAGTGATCAGTCCCGACTGGCTTGATGAGATGGTCAGACAAGTGTCACGTCCTGATATCGGCTGTGTTGGTGCCAAACTATACTACCCTGACAATCGAATTCAACATGCCGGTGTCACTCTTGGAATAGGTGGCGTCGCTGGGCACACTCATAAGTATTTCTCAGATGTCAACCCAGGTTATTTTTCCAGGCTGAAACTGGTTCAGAATTTTTCTGCTGTCACAGCTGCTGCAATGCTGGTGCGTAAATCTGTTTTTGAAGAAGTCGAGGGTTTCGAAGAAAAACATCTTAAGGTTGCCTTTAATGATGTGGACTTTTGCCTAAAAGTTCGTGATAAAGGCTATAGAAATATCTGGACTCCCCATGCTTGTCTTTATCATCACGAATCCCTAAGCAGAGGTGCCGAAGATAACCCTGAAAAGCAAGCTCGATTCCAAAATGAAATCGAGTACATGAAACAGAAATGGGGAGACAAGCTAACGACTGATCCATACTACAGCCCGAATCTGACCCTCAATCATGAAGACTTTTCTTATAATGTTTAGGCTATTCTTACAAACAACTTTTTAACCAGACTATTAAAAGAGATAATTTTGAAAGAACCAATTTTGCTTTTGGGTCCTTCTGGCATAGGTAAAACGACAGTTTCCAAATATGCAATGAAAGCAGTAAAAAATGCTCATTTCATTGTTTTGGATAATATTGTTCATAAGCAGGCAAGAGATTCAGGGCTGATTGATAAAAAAGAAGACTTGAATGCTTTAATCAAGTTCTTTGAGAATGACAGAGATCGTTTCGTCAACTATGGATTAAATGTGCTTGAAGAGCACATGAAAGCTAGTGACAATCAGCCGATAATTGTTGATGTAGGAACAGGTTTTCTAGATGCCAAACACTCTCTGGAATGGGTTTCATCCTGTAAATCACTATCAATAATGGCTACACCTGCTGTGGCTTATGATCGTTTCAGGAAGGCGCGTAAACTGGATATCTCTTTTGAGCAATATATGACGACGCAGTTTTCACCAAAACGTATCGCACTTTATAACAGTGCAGATGTTGTTATAAAGTCTGATAAGTTGAGTCAAGAAGCTCTATCAAGGCAATTTTTGTTTAGTGCTTTAGCTATGATGCCAGATAGTGATCAGGCGTCAGTTCTGAAAAATTATATAGCTCGCTTTGAGTGATGTTAAAATTCCCCAAAAAAACACAAGGTCTTTTCATACCTTCTGCAAATTATGATATTCGTTCATCTAAGAAGGTTGTTGTTTTTGGCAATCTAGAATCGGCTACTATCGAGTTCTATTTCAGAAGTCGTAAGGAGAAAGATACTGATTATAGAGAGATTGATACTTGTGCCAGCGACTATGTATTTCAATTACAAGAGCACATAACGGATGGCTGTACACTTATTCTTCTTCGTGACGTTCCATTAGATGCACTGAAATTCTTGAATGCATACAAATTTAATTTTTCTAATTTGGTATGGTTCATAGATGACGATATTCCAGCCGCTCATCTTGATCATACACTTCCAAAAAGCTATCGCAAACGACTTTCTTCCTGGTACAAAAAAGCAAGCCCTCTACTAACAAAGCTGTGTAACAAGATCTGGGTTTCCACTGCTCACTTGGCAGAAAAATATCAATTACCAGCAGAAACGGTTCTCCCTCCCTGTCAGATACTAAAAGAAAAGCTACCTTTGGTTCGATGTTTTTATCACGGTAGCAGCTCTCATCAAGAAGACTGGAAGTTCGTATTAAACGTTATTAGAAAAGTCCAGTCGCGCAACCTGAACACCTGGTTTGAACTGATCGGTGACCATTCACTGTATAAAGCGGTCAGAGGTATTCCCCGTGTTCAGGTCATCCACCCCATGCCCTGGCCAGACTATCTCACCATGACTGCATCCAGAACCATGGATATTGGTCTGGCACCTCTGATGGACACCTCTTTCAACC
>NZ_JAHHPN010000671.1:0-1818 GCF_024606325.1 Endozoicomonas sp. ONNA1 | reverse complement strand
TGGCCCATTCCATCAGCATCCGGTTTTGCTGTTCCATAGAGCGATCGCCATCGGCCTGCTCTTGCCACTGCCAGCGTTTCATCAGGGTCTGTTCGCTGTCAGAAGGTCCAAGGGAAATCACCGAAGCCTGTCCTGAAGCTTTTGCCATACTGGCGGCAAAGTAACTTTTTCCGGTGCCGGTTTCTCCCTGCAGGAATATAACGGGTGAGTCTACAAGCCGGTCATGGAGTCGGGATAATCGACGGCTTTCACGATCCTTCTGACTCACCTTGCCGTGATAAAGATCACAGGCCAGTGCTGTCAGTGGCTGATCAGCGGAGCCCTCCCATGCCAGTGACTGAGAAAGCCGGTTCTCTATGCGTTCAATGGCCGCTGCATCAGAATGTGCTGTTCTGGCAATATGAAAACAATCGCTGGCTAAAGCGTGAATGGTATCGGATCGGGTCTGCCCTGATGACAGAGGTAACTGCCAGCCAGAAGCCAGTGCATCTTGTAAACGTTTAATCTGTCCTGAAGGCCTGATACCTAACCGGTAATATTGCTCTGCTGCTGCCGGATCAACTTCCAACTGATATGCCATTGCCTCTCGTTGTTTTTCGGGCGCATGGGCCACGATTATGGCACAGAGCCTGTTCAGAGAACCTTCTTCAGCCCCCCATGAAAATGGACTTTCATAGGACAGTTTTAACGCTTCAAATACATTGCCCTTAAAGACTGACGGGTCAGAGGCTCGGACGAGTGACCACAGGTTCTGCCTCACAAACGCTCTATCCAACCGCTGGGCACTGTTGATGATGGCATTTAACCGATCCGGGTCTACCGAGGCAGTTTGACCCTCATCGGACCTCCTATGAGCACCCGGCTTTTTACAGGCATCCGGCAGTAACCACCAACAGGCCACTTTCATAAAATCCCGCACTGACGGATTCTGTCGGGTGCCATGGGTGATGACGCTATTAATGGCCTTGCGCCAGTGTCGGGGCAGGAGCTTTGGGGACTGGTCAACCCGTTGTGCCCGCCGGGCAGCCAGTATCAGGTTATTCAACACCCCTTCGGTCAGTTCAGGCAGAGGGTTACAAAGGTCGGGAGGCACGGTTTTAAACGCTTCGTAAATTTGTTGAAGCGCTTTTCGTGGCATCTCAGCCCGGGGGATATCATGCTTAACCTCATTGATCCCCCAGATATCGACCCCGGGACACGGTTCACCCGTGGCTATTATCGAACGCCATAGTGGAGATGAACTTTTCAAAAACTCAGGCCAGAGAACGGTGACACGAGCTTCCGGGTAAGCCTGTAATTGGCCATTAACCAACAAAGGTTGCCCAACGGCCAGGGGCTCCAGAAGTTGCTGGAGGTTTGGATTAGTCTCGAGCCCCCGCAATATGACCGGCCCACCAGAGTTTAAAGCCTCCTGCAACTCACTCTGACGTCGTCCAAAATGTGCCTTTTGTTCCGAGGCGATATGGATATTATCAAACAGCTGACTGAAGCTGGTCTGTTCATTAAGCTGAATGACCAAAGGTGATTCAGAGTGATTATTGATCCAATGACTTGCCTGGGCATACTGTTGATACGTGACGGTACTAAAGGCGGCGTGACCGCTATTTTTTTCCTTTGAGTGAAGGTCAGCGAACAAAGGGTATTTATCGGTTTCTTCCAATTCCAGAGCTTTTGGTTGCCGTTTGGTATGAGCCACCTGCAGTCTGAGCTCCAGACCTGTCGTTTCCCGAATCCTGTGCAGTGAACCCAGTAAACAAAACCAAAGTGCCTCAGTGAGGGGAGATGTGACGGTGACTACACCACCCGCTCGAACTTGTT
>NZ_JAHHPN010000670.1:0-1161 GCF_024606325.1 Endozoicomonas sp. ONNA1 | reverse complement strand
TTTGGATCAGGTGGAGAAGTCACTGGCAGAAGGAGTCAATGTCAATGCCGTTATGGATGATGGTTTTAATATCTTGATGGCGGCATCCATTAACGGTCACAAGGGCGTTGTCGAACGCCTGATCAACGCCGGAGCAAATATCAACGCCGCCTGTTCGAGTGGTGCCACCGCATTGCTCATGGCTGCCCAGGAAAATAACACCGACTGCGTAAAAATCCTGATCGAGGCCGGGGCGGATCCCAATGCCCGAAATTCGGATGGCGCCACCGCGCTGTCCATCGCAGCCGAGATGGGCAATACCGACTGCGTGAAAGTCCTGATCGAAGCCAGGGCCGATCCAAACACTCCCTTGTCGGATGGCGCCACCCCGCTGTTCATCGCTGCTGCGAAAGGCAATACTGACTGCGTGAAAACCCTGATCGAAGCCAAAGCGGATCCCAACGCCCGGACTAATGATGACGTCACCCCGCTGTTCATCGCCGCCCGGGAAAATAAAATCGACTGCGTGAAACTCCTGATCGAAGCCGGGGCGGATATCAACGCCACTCTGCCCAATGGTGCCACCGCGCTTTTCGTTGCTGCCCGGAATGGCAATATCAGCATCATGAAGCTCCTGATCGAAGCCAAGGCAGATATCAACGTCCGAACTCAGAGTGGCAGAACTTCTCTCTTCATGGCTGTCCTGGAAAATAACACCGACTGTTTGAAAATCCTGATTGAGGCCGGGGCAGATGTAAACGCCGCCCTGGCGAATGGCACCACCACGCTCTTGATCTCAGCTGAGATGGGCAATACCGACTGCGTGAAAGTCTTGATTGAAGCCAATGCGGATCTCAACGCCCGGAATTCGAATGGCGTCAGCTCGCTCTATATCGCGGTCCAGAAGGGCCATACCGAAATCGTGAAGGCCCTGATCAAAGCCAAGGCGGATCTCAACGCCGCTTTGCCGAATGGCGTCACCCCACTATTAACCGCTGCCTGGGAAAATAACACCGACTGCCTGCAAGCCCTGATCGAAGCCAAAGCAGATCTCAACGCCATCTTGCCGAATGGCGCCACCGCGCTGCTCGTCGCTGCTGCAAAAGGCAATACCAACTGCGTGAAAGTCCTGATCAACGCCGGGGCTGATCTCAACGCCGCCTTGTCGGATGGCACCACCCC
>NZ_JAHHPN010000669.1:0-1017 GCF_024606325.1 Endozoicomonas sp. ONNA1 | reverse complement strand
GCCATCCACTGCCTGCATATGATCCAACATGACAGATATTGCATTTGCCGTAGGGTCGGGCATATCTTCGGTAACTGCGTAAGCATCAAAACCAATTTTTTCAGCCATTTTCTGGCGCCGACTGTCCACTTCTTCGCGCTTTTTGACGATACGCCCCGGTATGCCCACCACGGTCGCACCTTCAGGCACTTCACGGACTACCACTGAATTAGAACCAATTTTGGCATTTGCGCCCACAACAAAGGGACCGAGCACCTTGGCACCAGCACCGACCACAACACCCCGCATAAGCGTCGGGTGACGTTTACCCTGATTGGAAGGGTGTTTTTTCCCCCTGTTGGGTGAAGTTCCTCCCAGCGTCACACCATGGTAAAGAGTCACATCATCATGAATGATGGCTGTCTCACCGATCACCACGCCCATCCCATGATCTATGAAGAAGCGTCGACCAATGCTGGCACCAGGATGTATTTCTACGCCGGTCAACCAGCGACTGAATGTAGACAGTGACCGACCCAACCAACAGAAACCAGATTTCCAGATCTTATGCGCTGCACGATGCAACAACAAAGCATGAAGCCCCGGATAGTTGGTAAGAACCTCAAAGGTGCTCCGAGCAGCCGGATCACGCTCCATGACCGTTCTTATGTCTTCTTTTAAACGTTTTAGCATGGGTCAATACGTCACTTGTTATCTAGTAACTACTGTTATTTTTGAATCTTCACTCTTACTTCTTTTGAATATTTCCGGCCCTATCACCACAACCGGCAAACTTTCCGGTCTCTGACAAAATACCTCTCAGAATACTCAGCTCGACGCGGTCTGGACGAATGCGACCGTACATCCGCCTGAGCTTAGCCATGATCTTCTCATGACTGCTGTGCTCAAGAAAGCCAATTTGTACCAGCGTCTTATACAAATGTTCATAGAAACGCTCCACATCATCCTGAGATGACAGATCATGGGTTCTCGGTGAAGGCAGCGGCACCTCGCCCCGGGTGATGGCCAGCCATGCCA
>NZ_JAHHPN010000668.1:0-1072 GCF_024606325.1 Endozoicomonas sp. ONNA1 | reverse complement strand
GTACCATCAAGATCAGAGACAACAACGGGATACATGCATACCTCATCGGAGAGTGGTAAATACCGTTGGAAAGCGATTCTGAGGCTACTTAAGCATCATTTTCCGGGGAAGCTGGAAGGAGGTGAAATGTCACACGTTTTACTTGAATATCCGAGGCTTGCGAGCCTGCCAGAAGATTTAATCAGAGTATTTGCCAGATATGCGATTCCGGAGCTTGTATTACCTGAAGGGGTGCCCAAACAGTCGTTAGTAGACAGCATTGTCAATGCTGCCAGACCGCCGTTAACTCTAAGGTATATGCAAGCTCGACTGGGCTACCCTCAGTGTCTTCAGCAGCTGGTTGGGTTATTTATAACCCAGCTGTCGTTAATGGCAGCAAGTCAATCTAAACAATTTATTTTTCAGGACCATGCGGGCCACGTCAGCATTGTTTCTATCCGGAAAAATACTGAAGGACTTTATCGTGTTTTTGTCGTTGATAGTTTAAGTGTTTTTAAGCGTTACTACGAAGATCAAGTTTATTCGCTCCTGGCACATTTTGTCACTTTAGCTTTAACACTGGCGTTAAGACATCATGGCTTCACTGATTCCCGGTTTTACTTCCTGCCTGAACGTCAGGGCAGTGGCTTTGGCTGTGAGTCATTCATGTTGCACGATCTGGAAACATTGTTGGAATTCCCCATGTTGGCTGGTAACGGATACTATGCGGACAAAGACCCCCTTACCAATGACAATATGGTGCAGTTTTTTTTGCACATAACCTACGGCTTGGATGATGAGCAACTTGGTCGATTGCGAGTCAATGGTGAGATTAAGTCTTTTGTGGGCACGTCAGATAAACCTGCACTTTATACAAATGACCTGAACACCCTTATTGTTACGGCAATCCAAACTTGGAATGTATTGGGGGTGGAACCTGGTTTGTTTAAATTTTATCAATTGCGTCGGTTTCCCCCGAGGTTTGCACATCTGACTCAGGGGCAACAGCGTCTAAATCGGTTGCTTGAAAAATTTCCCGAAGAACGACAAAAAGAGGTAGACAAGGTGGTCGATGAAACTCGGGGCTTGTTAT
>NZ_JAHHPN010000058.1:0-4014 GCF_024606325.1 Endozoicomonas sp. ONNA1 | reverse complement strand
AGGGGTTGTCCGGGTCCAGCAGATCGTTAAATTTTGGTAGCTCCTCACTGGTGAGCTTACGGATATCTATCACCAGAGTGAGCGGCTTTGAACCTTCAAACAGCTTGCCTGAGCGGAGAGTGTGGCGACCATCAGCGGAGATGCTCAACCGGCTCACCAGATTAGCCTGAGAGAGACCATCGGGATGGGAGATAAGGGTGACATCCCGATGCTTATCGCCGGTCTCGGCCACTAAAAGCTGTCTAACCTCATCATCACTGGCGACAAAACGAAAATCGAAGGAATGGGAAGCCTTGCGGAACGGGGAATCTGCTGAAGATACAGTCCTCACTTTATCGGACAATGTCGTCGGGAGTGACGATATAGCCAGCTGGGATGTTACCCTGCGGCAGAGATCTCCATGCTCTTTCGACAATAACTCCAGCTTTGCTTTCTTGGGCGTTTCACCTTCATAAAGAGCAAGAGCGCGTTTGTTTATTTGCCCATCAATCCGACCATCCATAGTCAACCTCTCTCCTGTAATCTGAAGAACAGCATTGAAACCGTTTAATTGTATGACCTTCAGACAGGATAAAAGTTCTATTTGAATGGTTGCCCGAAACCATTGAAGGTATTAATCGGACTCGAAAAGCTCATCATGGCCAAACGGCTATCACGTATCCAGTGAATCACACATCGAATTCAAATTAACGCTTTTCAAAAACTCTTCGGCAATGTTCGTCAGCTGGTCGGAATTGAGCACCAGAGCGTCACTGACGTTGAGTGTTTGCCGCAGGTAGGCAAGATTAAGAGAGTTCTCAAACCCCAAAGAGCTATCAATTTCAGACATCATTGCATGTAGCTCTTCTGGCGAGGATGGGTCACGAGCACCGTACAAGTCTGGTGAGCTTTCGAAGATCGAAGCTTTGGCCCAACAATAGGTTAAACAACTGCCTTTCGAGTGGGTGACTCCATAAAGGTAATGACTGAAGGCCTGCTGAATCGCTTGTTTGCATTTGTTTCTTAAAGCATCCAAAGGCCCACAGTCCTTCTCAGGGGACTCTGGAATGGGTTTGCGCTGACATTGACCTGCCGTCGTATCAGATTGTTTCATTTTTTCCAATAACGGCTTCAAGTCCGGACTGTTCCCGACTTTTTGTTGATACAGGGCTTCGATCTTTTCATCCAGCACTTTGCCGCCCCAGACAGGTTGCCCCAGGATAATCACTGGACGGTGGTTCGCCCTGCCCGAGGTTAACTTTACAAACGCGGGTTGATGCACCAGCATTCGTTCTATATTCGGAATGCCCTCAGGTATGTCCGTCCAAGAGTTCTGTATAGATGAGCTGGCTATTTTACCTTCAAGAAATGGCGAAAACCCATCATGACAATCAGTGATGAAGAAGGCATTATTTTTTTCCCCCTGGAAGCGATTGTAAGCCAACCGCCACATAAAGATATTTTCATCCCTGGAAAACAATGCCTTATACCACTCTTTCAGGCACTGTGTAGCCTTAACTTTCAGTTCATCGATAGCTTCCAGACGCACCAACAGATTAAGAAGTTCATTGGGAGGGGTCCCAATTCTGCCCCAGTAGGTCCTTGGGTCCAGCCAACCCGATGCCAGAGCTTCATGGGCAAAAAAAATGACCGAAGGTATGGTCAAGTCACTTTGTATCAGCATGCCCACCATTGTAGATAACCAGTTGCAAGGATTTGCTCCGACCTGAACAATCATTTTTGTATGGAGTGACTTGAGTTTTTCAGTGATCTGATTTGCATCATGGTCAGACAATATTTGTTTTACTGCCTGCAACATCGGTCTATTGGTATATTTACTGGCGTCATACACCTGCACATCACCGGCCAGGCGCGTATCGATAGCGCTCCATGCTTTTGTCTCTAACGCCTCTAACATTGAGACACCCATGGAAAAACCGGTTAAATCTTTTCTCCCCCAGAGGTGCTTTACTATTTCGGAAATACTTAGATGGTTTTCTGGCAATGCACTGTTTCTTTCAAGCGCTTTGTTCAGTTCCCCAAGGCTCAAGCCAGAGGCTTCAGCCAGAATTTGCTGTTGCTCCGGGTCAGCCCCTTTCAGGAGATCCTGAAGGAGCTCCTTATTCTTCCTGAGCTGAGTGCTGGAATGGCTGGTATTTATGGTGTGCTGGAAGTCAGACTTGATTTCTGTTGCCTCTACAGGCGCCCCGCCCAAATCCACTGACACCCAGGTTTGGCCTCCATTTACGGAATATTCAGCAAAGCTGTGGTCTTTGTTATTAATTTCACGACATCGAATCCCAAAGTAACGACAAAGAGCAACAAAAACAGGCACACGATGGCGACAGCTGCCTTGCCGCTTTGTTACGAGGAAGTCAAAGAAATTTTCATGGCGCCCGGGTTGAGTCTCACCGGAAAATTGTTTGCAATATTCTGTGATCGCCTCAATTCGTTGCTCCGTGTCTTCAGCGTTTTCTATGGCCTGCAAAATCACCCGTACTTCGGGTGGGTGTTGGTCAACGTGGTTAACCGTCTCAAAAAGTCTCTTTATCACTGCCTTCATACCTTTTGAACAGCGGGCGTCAAAATGTGCTGGCCCTTCTGGTCTGGCTTCTTTAGCAGGTGCTTTTTTGCCCGGCTCTCTGGGTTCTATGACATAAGCACACCGAATAGTTTGCTCAGTGTAGTCCTCTGGAATAGTCAGTGTATGAAGCCCGGTATATACGTCCCTGGTCAGGATAAATGGAAAATCGGGTTCAGTACGCAAGGCCACTATATAGTCGTCAGGCGTCAGGCTGGGCAATGAATATTGACCATTTTTCGATGACAAGTACAAGGTAGCGAACGTTTGATCGCTGGTTAATGTCACTGACTGATCAGGCCCCGGTAAACGGTCCGGTCTGAGGGTTTCGACCCCATAAATGTGTATATTATCAAGATTGATCTTTTTGACTTTACCCTCAGCAGTCACATAAATATCCGCTGCCGACACCCGATAAGTCGCAGGAGAATGGTGCATATTAAAAACTATATAATCGGTAACAGATCGCGTCTCCTGCCAATCATAGTTCGTTTCCCGGTCCAATACCCCAGCCTGTTTTTCGTGGACTTGCGGATCGTATGGTTCAGGCGCGTTATTACTGCCAATAGCCAACGCTTTGTTAGTAACATCGTCAACCAAATGGTTCAGCCGATCACTCATCTGCTGCCAAAGCGCAGGACACGGTTTAGCTGTCTGGGCGATCCACGCCTCTACCCACTTCTCAGCCTCCTGAAGATAAAGCTGAGAAGCAGATAATTTCAGCGTTTGTTCCTCTTCTTCCGTCAGGACAAATACCCTGTTAACGTCTACGCTCGTCTCGCCAAACTCATGATTAAACCAGCGTTGCTGACAATGTCGGTAAAGTGCCCGGGTGAGAATATCATCTGACCGATCCGGCTTCAGGGAAAGACCGAACGCCTGCCATCTGGCCTGAGCCACCATTTTGATGATTTCTGTTCTGGCTTCCTCTCCATCCAGATCCGCCTTAATACGTATTTCGTGGCGTTTTTCATCGATACTGTTGAGGTAACTCTTTCGTATCAACCAGGGACGGTTAATACCCGATACCGTTTGGTTGAACCAACGGCAAAGTCCGGAATCAAGCTCACAGGTAGTCATGGCAAGCGCCGATGGCTCTGGCAGTTCCTCCAGCGATATCCCGGCGGCCATCAGGTAAAGCCGGTAATGCTGATTAAGGCACTGAAGAAGTCCGTCTTCGGTAAAATCCCCCCCCCCGAATGACGGCTCTGGCCACATTCTGTAAATCAAGGCTGGTCGGCTGCAACGGCAAGTTGTGTCGTTGCAGGTAAGCCCTTAAATGACAATGTTTTTCTGTCAGCTTTTTAGCGACGAATTTCCCTTCTGAGGACTCTGGCAACACTTTCTCGGCAATGGTCTGTAATTCTGCCGGGCTGTACTGCCGAACAGGCAGATGCCGGAAACGCCCTTTCAGCGCCGGTGATAAGGGATTTCGCCCGCTGTACTCCGGTGGG
>NZ_JAHHPN010000667.1:0-7192 GCF_024606325.1 Endozoicomonas sp. ONNA1 | reverse complement strand
GCATAGCCGTCTCGCTGGAGGAATCCCACTGCTTTAGCTGTGGGAGGATGTCAATTTATCTCTTTTGTTACCAGAAGGCGGGCAGCTATGGGCTATCCAGTCCAGTCTATGTTTCAGGGCGTGGAGAATTATCGACCTAACCGATGGATTATTGCCAGTAAACTGATCGGTGAAACAGAGGGACCAAGGTTTGTTAAGCTGTCTGATGTAGAATTCTGGTGGAGTCTCTTTCCTTTTCAAGTGGACCCGAAAGTGACGAACCTGTTCAACCATCTTGAAAAGGATTACCAAAGATGGAAGAGCCTCACTCAGGCCAAATCAGAAGATTTACCTTCTGATTTTCTGCACTACTCGTCCCTGGTCGCCAGCAACTGTGAAGCCATTCAGATTAATAGTAATACTGCTGACAATAACCTTAAGGCATTCCATGGAGGCGATTACCTGAATAGCCGCATGCTCTGTCAGAACTGGCTGGGTGACTTTATTAAATGGCATGCCTATTTTGCCAGTCGCTACAACAAGTCAATCCCGGTGGTTCTGGTGCCTGACTGGCGTGAAGGAAAGGAAGCCATCCCCGACGAATCGACGCTGAGCAGGCTGGTCGGAGGCCATTTCCATGGCAGTGTCGCTTACTTGTTTAATGCCTATTATGACTTTCGCAAGTTGAGTTCACTCTATGGCAATTCTGATCAGGAGTTAGTTGTGGTAACAGATCGACCCAGTTATCAACTGAACAGGGTCAGTCGTTGGCCATCGTGGTTTTATAGCATCTTCCTGCCAGAGCCTTTCTGGTTAGAACATACACCTTGTGATCCAATGGCTGGCGGATGTCGTTTCAAAAATTTTTCCGGGAGTGAGGAGAAAGTGACTCCCTACCTGCTGAGTCATCCCGACACGGGAAAGCAGATTCTTATATTTCATCATGGTGAGACCCTCGTCGCCTGGTCTCTGGGTACATCCTGGTCATCGAAAAATAAAGTGGTTTCAAGGCGGGCAAAAAACAATCAATTTGAGCTGAATCTGATCGAAGCTTTTGAATTCGGTGCAACGAAGTAAATGTTCGTCTATAACAGCGCCAAATTCGGGATTTTTTGCTGATTCCCAGGGAATGTTTTGCTCTTAATCATGTGGGCAGCATTTCTAACTCTTATTCTTTTTAAAAGCAGCTGCTCTAAAGTTATCTATACTGTTCGGCATTATAAATGACGCATTGGACACATTGATGGTTAGATACCGAATTGGACGGCAAAGCATTTTAAAGATACTCATTGTTTCTTTTGCGCTTTCCGGGCACACTCATTTACAGGCCAAGATGAGAACAGCATGCAGCGACACTATTGTAGCTCTGGGCATGATGGCAGGCTTGTTAGGATTGGGAATAGGGCTATCGTGCTATCTTTCTGAGGAAGAGGAATTCGTTTTTTATGCCAGTAAAAGACGGGCATTTGCGAGACGGCCTGCACACCCTTTATATGTAGGCGTGCTGAATTATCAAACTGACCGTTGGATTGTTGCCAGCAAAGTGGTCGGTTTTCCAGAAGAACCAAAATTCTTTAGGCTGTCTGCCATAGAACACTGGTGGAGTCACTTTGACGCAGATCAGAGACTGAAAAGCCTGTTCAGTCATCTCGAAAAGGATTACCAGAGATGGAAGCGTCTCTCTACGATAGAACGAGAAAATGTGCCTTCTTCTTTTCTGCGCTACTCGTCCCTGATCGCGAGCAACTGTGAAGCCATTAATACAGCCGGCAGAACCATTAGGGCGTTCCATGGATCTGAAGACGATTATCTGAATAGCCGCGTGCGCTGTCAGAACTGGCTGGACCTCTTTATTCAATGGCATCCCTATTTTGCCAGTGACTTCAATAAGTCAATTCCGGTAGTTCTGGTGCCTGATTGGCAAGGAGGAGAGAGGGTTCTGTACGACTCGACGCCGAGTACAGTGATCGGCGGCCATTTGCAGAGCACGGTAGCTTATCTGTTTAATGCCAATTATAACTTTCGCCGCAGGTTGGAGTCACTTTATACCGGCTCTGATCAGGAGTTGATTGTGATTACGGATCGACCCGGTTATCAGCTGAGCAGGATCAGCTGGGGGGGCTGGAGCCAGTACAATGCCTTCCTGCCAGATCATCGCAAGATGTCCTGGACAGAACATGTCCCCTGTGATCCGGTGACAGGGGGCTGTCGCTTTAAAAATTTCTCCGGGTGTGCGGAACAAGTGACTCCCTACCTGCTGAGCCACCCCGAGACAGGAAGGCAGATTCTTATATTTCATCATGGTGAGACCGTTGTTGCCTGGTATCTCGGTGTACCCTGGTTATCCAAAAATAAAGTGGTTTCCAGGCGAGCAAAAAACAATCGATTTGAGCTGAATCTTACCAAGGCTTTTGATCTCGAAACAACAAGTAAATAGTCGTCTATAAAAGCTCCAAAGTCGTGTTGTTCTGCCGACTCCCGGAAACTGTTTTTCGATCAGAGTTTTTGCCCTTATTCTATTAACAAAAGGTGTTCTTTAATTATCTATACTGGGTGGTGTTATAAATTACGTGTTGGACGTATCGATGGTTAGACATCTGATTGGACAGCAGAATACTTTAAAGACAATTGTCGTTTTTTTAGTGCTCTCCGGGAACACTCACTTACAGGCCGGGATGAGAGCACACAGAGACACTCTTGTAGGGTTGGCGGTTCTGGCAGGGGTGACGATAGGGATATCGTACTATGTTTTCACGGAAGATGAATTCATTTTTTATGTCAGTAAAAAACAAGCAACTTCGGGCTACCCTGCCCACCCTTTATTTATAGGTGTGGTAAATTATCAAACTAACCGTTGGATTGTCGCCAGCAAACTGATCGGTAATACAGAAGAACCACATTTCGTTAAGCTGTCTGAAGTAGAATACTGGTGGAGTGGCATTAAGGCAGTGAAGGAGCAGAGACTGAAGAGCCTGTTCAGTCATCTCAGAAAAGATTACCAGAGATGGAAGAGTCTCACTCAAGCCAAACCAGGAGGTTTGCCTTTTGGTTTTCTGCACTACTCTTCCCTGATCGCCAGCAACTGTGAAGCCATTAATACTGGTAGCAGAACCCTCAAGGCATTCCATAAATCTGCAGACGATTATCTTGATAGCCGCGCAGTCTGTCAGAACTGGCTGGATCGCTTTATTAACTGGCATTCCTATTTTGCCAGTTACTACAATAATTCAATACCAGTGGTTCTGGTGCCTGACTGGCAAGAAAGAAAGGGTATCAAGGATGAATCGACGCCGAGTACAGTGATCGGTGGTCATCTACACAGCAGTGTCGCTTATCTATTTAATGCCAATTATGACTTTCGCAGGTTGAGTTCACTTTATGGCGGCTCCGATCAGGAGTTAGTTGTGATAACGGATCGACCCGGTTATCAACTGAAGAGGATCATTTGGAGGCCGCCGCGAGCGTACGACCTCTTTATACCAGACCATCAGAAGCTTATCTGGTCAGAACATGCACCTTGCGACTCAGTGAAAGGCGGTTGTCGCTTCAAAAATTTTTCCTGGAGTGCGGGGCAGGTGACTCCTTACCTGCTGAGTCACTCTGGCACAGGAAGGCAGATTCTTATATTTCATCATGGGGAGACCCTTTTAGCCTGGTGTCTGGGCAAGTCCTGGTTTGCCGAAAATAAGGTGGTTATGAAGGAAGCAAAAAACAATCGATTTGAGCTGAACCTCCTCGAAGCTTTTGGCCTGGACTCGGGCTTGGCAACGCACTGAACGAGCTGTTCTGGTCAGGGGAGTCGTCTATAGCAGCTCCCAGAAAGCCTGAATTAATGGGCTTTTGAGTTTTTTGTCCAGCACACATAATCCCACATCATAAGCTGCCAGCCAGGGAGTGATGTTCAGAATGTTAACCTTGTCGGACAGTGGGCTGTTATCCAGAACAATCTGGGGTACTACGCCGACTCCAAACCCCAAACTGACCATACTGACAATGGCTTCATTGCCAGCTACCTGAGCGTATATTTTTGGCTTGATGCCCTTGGTTGAAAACCAGTGATCCACCCGCTGTCGTCCAATACCTTTTTCTGACAGGATCATGGGCGTTCTACTCCACTCTTCAACCGACTCAGGGGTAGAAATTTCTCCTGAAGCAGGGCCTATGAAGACCAGTGGCGAGAGTCCGATACTATGAAACTGAATCTCTGAGGATAAATTATCCGGGCGGGCAGAAATGGCTATATCCTCTTTACCAGAGGTGATCAGCTCAATGGCTGAGTCAGGATCGCCAGTATGAAGTTTGATTTCAATGCTCGGATAGCGTTGGCGAAAGCGCTTGAGAATATCATAAAGAAAACTGTAGCTGGCGGTCACGGAGCAATAAACACTGATCTCACCTTTGAGCTCTTTGGATTCGGCAATCAACTCGTTACGAATCGCTGACCACTGAATCAGGGTTTCCCGGGCATATTTCTCAAATTTAATGCCTTCTGCAGTCAGGCTGACACTGCGGTTGTCCCGTTCAAACAGGTATACCCCCAACTTATTTTCCAGATGCTGTATGCTGCGGCTCAGGGTCGATGGGCTGATATGACAAGCTGCGCTGGCACGGCCGAAATGAAGTGTTTCAGCCAGACTCAGGAAATGCTTCAGTGGTTTCAAATCCATAATGACTGTTTCTCATCTTCGCTCAGGGCTGTTTCTTATTATGAAATATTATATTGCAAATATATCATTTTACGAAATTACTTGCCTGCTTTAACCTCCAGGTCAACGTTTTAAGCTCGGACAGCAATAAATAGTCCGGGGCGTTTTACTCAGGAGTCCGTCATGAAAGTTTATTACGATAAAGACTGTGATCTTTCCATCATCCGTGGCCAGAAAGTATCCATCATTGGCTACGGCTCACAGGGCCATGCTCATGCCAATAACCTGAAGGACTCCGGGGTAGATGTTACTATTGGTCTGCGTAAGAACTCCGCTTCCGTTGCCAAAGCCCAAGCGGTTGGCCTGAACGTATTGGACGTAGCTTCTGCAGTAGCTCAGGCTGACGTTGTCATGATCCTTACTCCGGATGAATTCCAGTCCCGGTTATACAAGAGCGAAATTGAGCCTAACCTGAAGCAGGGTGCAACGCTGGCATTTGCTCACGGTTTTGCTATTCACTACAACCAGATTGTTCCTCGTGCTGATCTGGATGTCATTATGATTGCCCCTAAAGCTCCGGGTCACACTGTTCGTTCCGAATTTGTTAAAGGCGGCGGTATCCCTGATCTGGTTGCCATCTATCAGGATGCTACCGGGAAGGCGAAAGATCTCGCCTTGTCGTACGCCTGTGGCGTCGGTGGTGGTCGTACCGGTATCATCGAAACGACGTTTAAAGATGAAACTGAAACCGATCTGTTTGGCGAGCAGGCGGTATTGTGTGGCGGTGCCGTAGAGCTGGTTAAGGCCGGTTTTGAAACCCTGACCGAAGCAGGTTATGCCCCTGAAATGGCTTACTTCGAATGTCTGCATGAACTGAAGCTAATCGTAGACTTGATGTACGAAGGTGGAATTGCCAACATGAACTACTCCATCTCCAACAATGCGGAGTATGGTGAGTATGTAACCGGCCCAAGAGTCATCAACGATGAATCTCGTCAAGCCATGCGTGATGCTCTGAAGGACATCCAGAACGGTGAGTATGCCAAGAAGTTTATCACCGAAGGTGCGATGAACTATCCGTCCATGACGGCCTACCGTCGTAACAACGCTGCTCACCCGATTGAAAAGACCGGTGCCAAGCTGCGTGAAATGATGCCCTGGATCACCGAGAATCAGCTGGTTGACAAAGATAAGAACTGATTTTTACTAAAAATCGTTTAAAAAAGGCGCCTTGTGCGCCTTTTTTGGTTTGAATATCGCAAGATTTTTCTGACAGATGACGCTGTCCATAAAGTGGTCTATCTTGCGACTACGGAAGCTTCCGGAGAACGGACAATGCTTGTCAGACACAGGAAGCCAGCCCCGAATCTATTTA
This sequence comes from Endozoicomonas sp. ONNA1, assembly GCF_024606325.1. Classification (NCBI taxonomy): domain Bacteria; kingdom Pseudomonadati; phylum Pseudomonadota; class Gammaproteobacteria; order Oceanospirillales; family Endozoicomonadaceae; genus Endozoicomonas; species Endozoicomonas sp. ONNA1. The sequence continues at coordinate 1,192 of NZ_JAHHPN010000667.1, read as the reverse complement.
TGATCGAACTATTTATGATCGAAGTTGAAGATCGGCAAATGGATTATGTTTAACTAAGGCAGGGATACAGTTAAATCTATAGTCTCTTTATTTACAGAGCGTATTTCATAATAGTTGCGTTATTTTTGATTTAAGAGACAGTAGGCAGATTTTCCGGAGCAGTACTTTGAGAAAAAAAATCGCCCATTTGAAGACCCAGCCCCACATTCTGGCAGTATTGGGGCTGGTATTAGCAACTCTCTGTTGGGGGGGTAACCTTGTTGCAGGCCGAATGAGTGTGGGAGATATTCCTCCCATCGCGCTGTCATTCTGGAGATGGGCCCTGACTTTTCTGATTCTGTTTTCATTTACCGGAAAAAAGCTGGTTCGGCAGAGAAAGCTGATTTTTCAGAGTCGTTATCAATTATTGATCCTGGGTTTCTTCAGCATTACCTGCTTTAACACACTGCTCTATATCGCTGCTCAATCGACACAGGCGGTGAATCTGGGCCTGATACAAATAGTTTTGCCTGTTATTACCATGATCCTGGCTATTCCACTGTTAAATGTTTTTCCTAAAAAAAGACAGTTGTTTGGTATGGGGATGGCCCTTCCCGGGCTGCTGACGATTTTCAGTAAGGGCGAGTGGTCATCGCTGGCCAGCCTTGATTTTGGCAGGGGAGACATGATCATGTTTTTTGCTACCTGCTGTTGGGGCTCTTATACGGTGTTGCTCAAGCGTTTTGAACTGCCCGTATCCGGGGCTCAGCTGTTGACTACTCTGGTTGGGATTGGGGTATTGATCCTCTTGCCCTTTTATCTCTGGGAGCTATCGTCGAAAGGTGGCTTTATCGTCAGTCCGAAAGCACTTTTTCTCATCAGTTACGCTGCTTTGTTTGCTTCACTGGTCGCTTATATGTCATGGAATTTCGGCGTGTCTATTCTGGGGGCAAACACTGCGGCCATGTTTAACTTCCTAATCCCTGTTTTTTCAGCCATGTTCGCTATTCCCATTCTTGGAGAGACACTTTACCAGTACCACTTGATAGGAGCTGGATTGATCTTTACAGGATTATGGATAACCAATCGGAAATATTCTTCAACAGACAGTCCGGGTTAGACACTTGAAGAATCTTTCCTCACCCAAAGTGAAGAAAGATTACCAAATTGAGCGGAAAGCCCCGTACTTCTAGTTCGGGGATGGATAGCTCGC
>NZ_JAHHPN010000666.1:0-1311 GCF_024606325.1 Endozoicomonas sp. ONNA1 | reverse complement strand
CTAGGGGGCGTTCTTATCCAACCGAACGAACAGATAAAAACATCAGTAACCTGACCGGAAAGACACCTAAAAGTGATCTAGAGTATGGCATTTAGGTTTGCTATGACTCGCACAGTACTCAAAGATCAACAATGGGATCGGATCAAAGACATGCTGCCGGGTAAAGTCTCTGACCCCGGACCAACAGCTGACAACAGGTTATTCATTGAGTCGATTCTCTGGCTTGCTCGTACCGGAGCGCCTTGGAGGGACATGCCTGAAGAGTTCGGTGACTGGCACAATATATACAACCGATTTAGTCGCTGGAGCTCGAAAGGAATATGGAGTCAAGTCTCTGAAGAACTGAGTCAGGATTGTGATATGGAATACCTTCTGGTTGACGGATCAATCACCCGTGTTCATCAACACGGTGCTCCAAAAAAACGGATAACATTGCCGAAGCAGTTGGAAAATCAAGGGGAGGTTTAACAACCAAGATCCACGCTGCGACGGATGCACTTGGTAATCCTGTTCGCTTCATTCTCACAGCTGGACAAGCATCAGAGTACGGACAGGCAAATGCCCTGATAGAGGGATTTTCAGCGGACTTCGTTCTTGCTGACAAGGGATATGACTCAAATGCATTCCTCCTCGAGGTCAAGAAGTCAGGTGCTGAAGCAGTGATTCCTCCGAAGCGAAATCGGATAGATCAGCGAAAATATGACAAAGAAATTTACAAGGAGCGAAATCTAATTGAGCGACTATTCCAAAAGCTCAAGAACTTTCGGCGAGTTGCAACTCGCTATGAACGCTTGGCACGAAATTATATGGGAATGCTTCAGATAGCAGCCATCATGATCTGGTTAGCATGACAAAATCAGTAAATTGATCGTCTGGTTAGATAAGAACGCCCCCTAGGTTGCAATCAGGACTGTCTTTGTTGCAGAAATTCTGATCAAAGCTTGATACAGTGAGTGCGGCTTTTATGTCGCACTTTTTATTTACAGGGACATTAACAGGATCAATATTGTCTTGGAATTGCATAACCTCTCCATGTAAGCGGGAAAGTGACGCTGGAGCGATTTCTGGTAGTTACCTGTCAGAAATGCCGCTATTTCATTTTTGTAAGTTTCCATTCGAAGATAAATCTACCTACGGCACTTCCAACCCTAAAAGCGGCTGCGAAATTGATCTCAGCAGTGGCGGGAACAGATTTAAGAGGTTATGACGGCTGGACTCCTTTAGAATTGGACAAAGAATATAACTATCAATCGATTATTACCAAATTGAGCGGAAAGCCCCGTACTTCTAGTTCGGGGATGGATAGCTCGC
>NZ_JAHHPN010000665.1:0-2645 GCF_024606325.1 Endozoicomonas sp. ONNA1 | reverse complement strand
CCAACATATTCAACCTCCTGCGCTTCTTCAAGGCTGTTCGAAGCAGACTTTGGTAATATAAATGCGGGATACAACATAACTGTTTCTGACTGATGTACTTGCGGATAGCCGGACAAACCTTTCCCTGTAAGTTGAGCAAGCAGTTCTGAGGCATCTGGCGGCATTTGGCTGAATAACGATTTATTGTGTGCCTTCTTCTTTGTAATCCCTTCCAAAGCCGCAGATAAATCTGTGGCGCTGACGAATTGTCTTGATTCACTGGAAGATTCACTGGAAGTAGTGGGATATCCATTATAAAGCCATTGTTTCAGCCACTGGCTGATCCGGGCCAGAGCTGACAGGTAGTCAAACTGCCAGTCGGGCATAGTAAAAAATCCCTTGGCAGGAATGCCCGGCATAGAGGGAGGTGGCGGTGGGTCAAATGGAAAGCCTCTTCCCGATAATCGCAAGTCAGGTTCATGTATTAATGCGGGCCATTCTGGCAACACAAAGCTCGTGCCATTTTTCTCCGCTTCCTCAGAAACATTATTTGTAGCCAGATCGCCCTCGCCACTGTCAGTTCTATCTACTTGCAGTTCAGGGCTGATACACAAGAAGTTTCTTTGTTCCGTTGAGGGAGTGTCAATATCGTCACGTTTCAGTAGATGGCAGCTGAATGAACCTTCGCCTATTGGCACCCTGCCAATATAGGCAGCATTGGCCACAACCAGTATGTCTTCAAACAAGGCCAGAGAGTCTTCAGGCACAAAGAAGACAAAACCTGGTATCAGATACGCCTCTTGGTCAGGTGTCCCATTTGTGACGATGAGCAGATGTCCTTGAGGATGGTCATCACCAAATCCACTGGCTGCCAAAGAGATTAAGAGTGTCCCGATTATATAAAAGAAAACTGTTTTAATTTGCACTCAAATTTCCATTTTTTTTCAGTCAGAGCTGAGTGTAGCCACAGTAGGTCGGGCTCGCCTAAAAGTTTACACATACCCACTACTCCAACTGACCTTCTTCCAGGAAAAACCAAAAACCAGTAATAAGCAAACGTGCTGTCTGAATCGAAATAGAGTGTTGATTGACTCTAGTCATCACCGCTAAAGGGACTTAACGGCATGAAGTGTTCCTGAATCGGTCTTGTTTAGTCTGTGACCCTGATCGGAAGCAGACGGAGATAGCCCCGGTCCGGGGCGATCATTACCGGATCCGGGTGTGAATATATTTTATGTCCAACAAAAGATTCTCCCGAGCGTCTTCTGGCCACTGATCAACATAGGCCCTGATAAACGCGTCCCTTGATATCCTGCTTTTGTCCATTTCTCCGAACAACCGCTTCAGATCGAGGAACACTTCTTTTGATTCCAGAACTGAGTCAGAAAGCCCTATGGTATCAATCAGCGAGAAACCGGACTCTTCATCATAAAAAATATTTTTGAAATTCAGGTCTTGATGAACCGCTCTGGAAAGGGTGTAGAGTCCATTGAGTTTCAAATCTCTGTGACGCAGGTGAAACTGCGCCAGAACTTTCCCAAACCCGGAGAACAAGGCATTGATGTCAACCTCGCCTGAGGGTTCACGGGACTCAGCGACCCAGTCTGCCAGAGAACGCCCCTTCACTGCTTTGAACAAAGAGTGCATACGCCCCGCGACCAATCCACTCCACTCATCGAAACCCAGAGCCAACGGCTCTTCTTCCGGCACAAAATAGCATTCAGCCACTTTCAACATAGGGGCAATAATAAAGCCACTGTTAACATAGCCTTTGAGAATATACTGCTGGCCGTCGATCCATATCGTGTTCAACGAATGCACCGAAGGAGAACCATACAGAGTGCTTATAATGCCCATGAGGCCAGCTTCATCCATGGTGTCAACCACCTGCTGATACTTCCCATGATGCACAGGAATTTGTTGCCACTGGCTGGCGCTGTTGCCTGGCCAACGCCAGTTGAAATAGTCTGCCAGATGAGCTTGCCAGTCGTTGCAGGCCATTGTCCCAGGCTGCATTACTCCCGTTTTTTTTAATAACTTCAATGCTTCGGTGCCGTTTTTGCTGGAAATCAGAGACTGACAGAATTCACTGTCCAGTTTCGGCTTCCAGAGTTCAAAGGGCTGGATATTGCAGGATTCATCATCCCCGGCTACTGGAATGCCCAGTCTCTCAAGCCATGCATAATAGGTAATCACAGCCGCAGTCAGGGCAGTCAAAGGCAGCAGGTAGTTTGAAGGGCGACTGCATGGACCTGTCTGACAATTTTCCGAAGAAAATGAATGAGCCGTCTGCATAGAGAGCAGTAGGGCCAGCAGAATAGGAAGTGTTTGCCCATGGACAAAGCGGTTAGGTGGCATAAAAAGTACTCCTGTATCAGATCTTCTTTATTCTTTTGATCCTGATCGATCCAGGGAGTTCAACTGCCATCAAAATTTTTTCAATGAGTCAGATCCGCGCTGCCAGCCCGAATACAGTTATGTTCTCAATCCGGGTCGGCAAAGCAGTCGGTTTTCAATCAGACTCTGCGGCTTTGGCTTCGGTGTCTTCTGGCAGACTTTCATCGGTTTGTGACTGATCTGTAGTGCAGCTCCAGCCCCAGCCTTCCTGTTTTTTCACGATTCCACGAGACCTGATACGTTAAGCCTTCTCCGCCGACGTTTCTGGC
>NZ_JAHHPN010000664.1:0-1360 GCF_024606325.1 Endozoicomonas sp. ONNA1 | reverse complement strand
GCCCTGGATGGATGACGAGGGTCGTGTGCTGGATCGTCGGCTGGCGGAAAATGTTGTCAGCAGGATACAGGGCAAGCAGGGAACAGTCAGTAAGCTGGAGAATAAACCCGCTAAGGAGTCTCCACCTTTACCCTATTCACTTTCCGTTCTTCAGATTGATGCTGCCAAACAGCTAAGGATGAGTGCCAAGGAGGTGCTGGATGTCTGTCAAAAGCTTTATGAGCAGAAACTGGTGACCTATCCCCGTTCGGATTGCCGTTATCTGCCCGTGGAGCATTTCAGGGAGGCACCGGAAGTGCTGGCAGCGATCCGAAGTCATGATGAAAAACTGGCCAGCGCTGTTGACGGTGCATTACCCGATCGCAAAAGCAAAGCCTGGAATGACAAGAAGGTCGGCGCACACCACGGGATTATCCCCACCACCCGAAGAGCCGATCTCTACAAAATGGGTGACCGGGAGCGTAACCTATATCGCCTGATTGCCAGACAGTATGTGGCTCAGTTTTATCCGGATCACCGATTTTTAGCCCGAAAAGTCAGTGTCACCCTGGAAGGCGGGTTATTCATGGCCAGCAGCAGGGAAGTGCAGGAAGAAGGCTGGACAGCCATTTTTCCCCGCAAGCCATCATCAACTACAGATAAACAATCCGATAAATTCGAGGGTCAAAGGTTACCGGAATTGCAGCAAGGACAGACACTGCTGTGCAAGGAAGCAGAGTTGGCAGAGAAACAAACCCAACCACCCAGGCCATTTACCGATGCCACCCTGCTATCAGCCATGACCGGAATTGCCCGCTATGTGAAGGATACCGAGATCAGGAAGGTGCTGAAGGAGACCGATGGTTTGGGTACCGAGGCTACCCGGGCAGGGATTATTGAACTATTGTTCAATCGGAAATATCTTGCCCGCCAGGGCAAAAACATTCATGCCACTGAAACCGGGAAAGCATTGATCAAAGCGCTGCCGGAACCTGTCAGTCGTCCAGACATGACCGCTCGTTGGGAAGCGTCACTGAATCAGATCGTGGAGAAAAAAGGTTCTTACCAGACCTTTATGAATCAGCTTGAACAGCAACTGCTGCAGTTGTTGCAGGAAGCCGGGCAGTCAGGAACGATCAATGTGCAGGGGCTGCCTCCGGTATCGCCCAACCGGTTCAAGAAGAAAACCCGCCGTAGAAAAACTACCCGTCGAGCTTCCTGACAGGAAAAGATGTCTGATAAGTGAACGAATCTACAGGTTTAATCCAGCCAGGCAGCTTGCTCCTCCAAGAGTCTTCAGTTTCTGGCAAGGGCTGTGTTAGAGTGTTTCACGATTCCACGAGACCTGATACGTTAAGCCTTCTCCGCCGACGTTTCTGGC
>NZ_JAHHPN010000663.1:0-1396 GCF_024606325.1 Endozoicomonas sp. ONNA1 | reverse complement strand
GGCCATACCGGGCTCATTTCTCGAAAAGCTCGGCTATCGACCAGATAAACGATCGTGGCATAGATTAACTACCTTATATAGAGCTTTCTAAAAAACGAAATAAACCTCCAAGCTCGTGAAGAATAAATATGTCTTAGCTCGTCTTCTTTCGACTCCGCCTTTGACTTTTCTTCCAATAACTCTTGCTTGTACTTTAACTGTGTAGTTTGATTTTGTTCTTTTAGCGTATTTATGACTGAATTAAGCCTCTCAATCGTCTCAAGCTGTTGACTTGCAACACTTTCATTTAAATTCAATCGTTCTATCAATTGAGATATTGGCTTTTGCTTATTAAATTCTGCGAACCATTCAGGGTTAGAAAGATCGTGATCTTGCACCAGGTAATCCCCAATCATTTCATAACCAAACAGTAGAAAGTCTTTCTCGTATATTCTATTAACAGTTCTAATCGCTTCCTCATTATAATATGAAAGACAATCTTCTTTTTTTTCCGTGCTTTCATTAATTTTTTCTAATTTATTACTGAGACCTAGAACTGAACTGATATATAACATATCCCTGTCTAATCTCTCGTAACGACCAATAAAATCTACATAACATTTCTGCCCATCATAAAAAAAATAATGCTGCGGACAAAAATGTATATATTTATAGTCGTATCTGATTTTAGTTTCATCTAGCTCAACTATAAAATCATTAAAATCTTCACTTATATTTCTTAATTGCTTTCTCACTTCAAAGTAAGCAGAACAAACTCGTTCATAGGGATTCCTTACAAATCCAAAAACAAATTTATTTTTATCAAGCAAGTATTTGAAATAATCAGTTTTTGCCAAATCATTCATGGTGATGTGTGGTTTATCTACAGGATGATCAATCCCTTTTATATAACCTCGGTCCCAGAAAAAACCGTCGAAGTCATCAAAACTTTCCAAAGACTTTCTAATACTACAACCAGCAACTTTAGGATTATGTATGAATACACAATTTTTCTTACCAGAAATAATCATAAATACTGCTCACTCAAGGAATAGATTTCCCGTTCAGTATAAAATATATTGACTTGGTATCTTGGATGATTTTCGCATTGAAATACACCTCTGCGTACATCTTTTTCAAGCACCACCATCCTTGGAACACCATTTGTAGAAGGTCGCTGTCTTCAACCCGCGTTCGCGGCATAATTCAGGAACAGACGTCCCTATTTAGACTTGCCTGAGAATGAAAATAATCTGGTCGTCCGAGTAATTGCTATGTAGAAAGAACGGATTGCCAACTGCCCGTGTTTCAGTGCCAGCTGTCTCAATTAACGCACCTATATACACACTTCAGGTTATGCAGGTCCTGAGAAATATCAATCTACTGGAGCAACTGCCAATACATGAGCCCTTCTTCC
>NZ_JAHHPN010000662.1:0-13262 GCF_024606325.1 Endozoicomonas sp. ONNA1 | reverse complement strand
GATACATACCGGGCATTTCTGCGGTTTCACCACCAATCAGGGCGCAGCCAGCCTGCTCACAGCCTGCACCAATACCGGTAACGACCTGCTCAGCAACGTCAATATTGAGTTTTCCGGTTGCATAGTAATCAAGGAAAAACAGAGGCTCGGCACCAGACACCAGCAGATCATTGACACACATGGCCACCAGATCGATACCAATGGTATCGTGCTTGCCCAGTTCCATAGCCAGTCTTAGTTTGGTGCCTACACCGTCAGTGCCGGAAACCAGAACCGGCTCTTTGTAACCCGAAGGTATCTGGCACAGGGCACCAAAGCCTCCCAGGCCACCCATTACTTCGGGGCGCGAAGTGGCTTTGGCTACATGCTTGATACGATCAACCAGGGCGTTGCCTGCCTGAATGTCAACACCTGCGTCTTTGTAGCTCAGGGAAGAAGCTGGCGAATTTGTATCGCGGTTGCTTTTGCTCATCGGAGATGTATCCGCACCATGGAATCGAAAGTGGATTGATCAGAGCGCGCATTCTAACGTAACCCGGAAAAATCATAAAGCTGCCCGCCGGTGTTCGGATTCTTCGATCAGCCTCTTACTGTCGGCTAAAGATTTTCTACAAAACCAGAAAGTTATGGCAGAATGAGAGGATACTGGGCTCCGGACGTTTCGTCGTCTGGGTAATTAGTACTCTTTACAAAGATAAGCAGTCATGTCAGAAGTCGCTGACATTTCATGAACCTTTCTGTCACTGAATTGATCCTGGTGGCAGTTTGTTCAGGAAGAGTGCCTGTTTTTGATTCCGGACATTATGTATAAAACATGCAAGCTGGAACGGTTGTTCCCTCTTTCCTGGCTGATATTCACCCTTGTGTTGGCCCTGTTTTCTTCTCAGCTGTTTGCTGCACAAATGAGCGGACTTTATCGCGTTGGCATACCTGTCAGCAGTCAGGGTAGTGAGGAAAGGGAAGCAGGCATTAAACGAGCTCTGTCTGAGGTACTGGTTAAAGTAACCGGACAACGCAGCACCCTCAATAATAAGGGGGTGGTACAGTCACTCAGAAATGCCTCTGCGCTGGTTCAGAGTTTTAGCTATGAACGCCTTGATACTGTGTCAGGAGAGCAGCTTCTTCTTCAGGTGAGTTTTGATGAAGCGGCCGTTAATCGTCTGTTGCGGCAAAATGGTCTGGGGATCTGGGGCTCCAGCAGACCGGATACCATTGTCTGGTTAGCCATTGAAAGGCAGGGGGAAAGGCAAATTCTGAAAGAGGTACCAGACTCTCCGTTGGTGAGCGACCTCGAACGTGTTATGGCTGCTCGCTCATTGCCTTTGACTATCCCTCTGATGGATTTTGAAGACAGTGCCACTATTTCTGATGTAGATGTCTGGGGACTGTTTTCGGGGAAGTTGGTTCAGGCATCAGCAAGGTATGGCTCTGAGGCCATATTGGGGGGGCGCCTGAGCGAAATTCGTGGACGGTATAATGGTCGCATGGTTCTTATCTTCAGAAATCAGCAATTTGATGCCACAGTTACAGACCTGTCAGCAGAAGGATTGGCTTTGGCGATTGCTGATCTTATTGGTAATTCCCTTTCCCGGCACTACGCAGTCCTCTCTGGTGGCAGCAGTGTTAATCCGATGCTGGAAGTGGAGGGTATTGCCAGCACACAAGACTATGCAGGGCTAATTAAATACCTCAAAGGTTTGACGGCAGTGAGGGATGTGATGGCAGTTAAAGTCGGCGGCAACAAAATTCAGTTGGAATTGTTAATTGATGGCACACTGAGCCAATTATCGGATGCTATTGCCCTGGGGCGGAAGATGAGAGCGATGGGTGCTGATGAGGCCAACAAGACCTTGAAATACCGTTGGCTGGGAGGCTGAAGGCAAGTCAGACATCAAATTCCGAAGTGCGTTTTTTTTTATTTCCTGCAAGACGAGTTGCAACAGAAGGAAAACAATGACCAGACAGCAACAATGGATGCTAGCAGGCATCGTATTCGTAGGTGTAGTGCTGATTAATTTTGTCGGGGCTGTCATGACGCCTTTTGCGATCAGTGCTGTGCTTGCTTATCTGGGCGATCCGCTGGTTGATCGACTGGAAAGACTCAAGCTCTCCCGGTCACTTTCGGTGACACTGGTTTTTCTGGTGATTTTTACTTTTCTGGTACTGATGTTGCTCATTCTGATACCGGCATTATTCCAGCAGGTCAAAACCCTGATGCAGTTGCTTCCGGCCTGGGAGGAGTGGGTTCGATTCAATGTCATTCCAAAGCTGGTTGAATACACTGACTTTGATCCTGAGTGGTTTGATATCAGCCAGCTGGTCAAGACCATGGCAGGGGAGTGGCAAAAAGCCGGTGGGCTTCTGGCCGGGCTTGGACGTTCGGTGACCAGCTCGGGTCTGGCAGTCATAGGTTTTCTCGTGAATCTGTTCCTGATACCAGTTGTGACTTTTTACCTATTGCGCGACTGGGATCATATGATGGAGCACATCCGTCTGATGCTGCCTGTTAACCTTGAACCTATTGTTGTTGAACTCGCCAGTGAGTGCGATGAGGTGCTGGGGGCTTTTCTCAAAGGCCAGCTTATGGTCATGCTGGCCCTGGGATTGATCTATGGCGTGGGGCTCTGGGCGATAGGCTTGCAGTTTGCGTTGTTGATCGGGTTGCTGGCGGGGCTGGTCAGTATTATTCCATATATGGGGTTTGTGGTCGGTTTCACTACGGCCATTGTTGTCGCTCTTTTTCAGTTTGACGGCTACTTGCCGTTTGTTTGGGTGGTCGGTGTGTTTGCCCTGGGACAGGCTTTGGAGGGGTGGGTGTTGACACCTTATCTGGTAGGTGACCGGATTGGTCTGCATCCGGTGGCTGTTATCTTCGCGCTGATGGCGGGTGGGCAGATTATGGGCTTCGTCGGGATGCTAATAGCACTGCCATTAGCAGCCATTATTATGGTACTCTTGCGTCATCTGCATCGAAATTATAAGGCGAGCCACTTATATAATGCTGGTGAGCCGGGGGAATAAGGTGTTTTATGCCTTCAGCGAACAAAAATCCATTTTGCCTTGCCAATCAAACAGGGATGAGTGGAATGGTTTTGTTGCAGCTGTCTCTTGCAGATTCCATTAACTCACTGAAGCTGGTGATTTTTGATAAAAATGCCGCGACAGAGAGTTCAGAATGTCTATCCATTGTTAGGGTTGAGCGGCATTTCCCGCTCAAGGCTGTTAAATGTCGTATGTGAGCCAGCCTGTGCAATTACCGCTCAGTGTTCAGATCAGGGATGATGCCACCTTTGAAAACTTTTTCAGCGGAGATAATGCTGCGCTGGTCAATATGTTGGATATGGATCATGAGGTCAGTGGGGTAGAATCAGAACAGTTTATCTATCTCTATGGAGCCCCCGGTGTTGGTTGCAGTCATCTTCTTCAGGCTGCCTGCCATCAGGTAGATAGCCGAAAAGGTCGAAGCATCTATCTACCTATGCAGGAGCTTGTTCATTATCCTTCCAAACTGCTGGAAGGTATGGAAAGACTTCAACTGGTGTGTATAGATGATGTTAATTGTGTAGCAGGCATTCCAGAGTGGGAAGAAGGGCTTTTTGATCTGTTTAATCGTCTCAGGGATTCCCGGACTCGCTTGCTGGTGGCAGCAGGTTGTCCACCTAAAAGACTTTCTATCCAACTGCCGGATCTGGTCTCAAGGCTAAGCTGGGGGGTGGTGTTTCAGGTTCAGCCTCTCAGTGACAGGGACAAGGTGTCGGCATTGCAGCTTCGGGCTCATTTGCGTGGGCTGGATATGAATGAAGATGTGGCTCGGTATATCATATATCGCAGTAACAGGGATATGGGGCATTTATTTAAGATGCTGCAGAAGCTGGACAGTGCTTCACTGAGAGCTAAAAGGAAGTTGACCATACCCTTTGTCAAACAAGTTATGAACTGGTAATCAAGAGAAGTAGTATGCAAACCCAGAAACCGGCTGCCCGGTTTGTGTTCTTAGTTGTTGTTCTGGCCATTCTGCTGTTTCTGATTTCAGTGATGTTGATGGTTCCTGGTCGGTATACTGACCAGCTGCTTCAGCAAATAGAAAATCAAACAGGGGTTGAAGTCCTTCCTGTTGAAAAAGAATACGCCTTCTTATCCGGTAAATTCCTGCTTACCAAGCCGGAGCTCAGGATCTCTCCCGGAATTACTCTTAAATCAGAATCTATTGCTGTCAATGTCGCCTGGACCTCTTTGTGGAAAAAAACTATTGAGCTGGATCGAATTGATTTTAAAAAGCCCGGAATCTTTCTTGATCTGGCAATCATCGGCCAGAAACCTCCTATGCCCAATCTTTATCAATTTCTCAGGGAAGCTGGGCAGTTTGTCTTTGAAGATGGGTCGATGAGGGTGGTGAACTCGGAGCAAACTGGTTCCAGTAAAGTAGTCAGTATTGATTTCAGTAAAATGGAGCTGAAAACCCATCGGCCTGATCAGATTGATATTGAAGTAGTCAAGGATTCAAGACACATTAACTGGTCGCTGGGCGGTATTATTGATTTAAAGAAACTGGCAATGTCTGGTCAGTTATCCATTGATGAGCTCCCACTGGCTGATGTCTTCAGTCAGAAATTTCTTAAATGTTCAAATTGCTCGCTGAAAGGCTCTCTTTCAACAGACCTCTCTGTTGAGTGGTCTATGGATCAGGGGGTGGAGCTGACTGGAACGGCGAAAGTGCTGGATGGTGAGTATCAGGATCTGGGTTCAGGTCTTAATCTGGACTGGAAAGAGTTATTTGCGGAGGGCTTTCGGTTCAGAAGTCGAAAAGCTTTTGTCGAAGACCTTTCATTCAGGGGTGGTTTGCTGACTGTCGATGGCAGTCCCCTGGAACAAATAGCAAGGACTGTCCTTCGTCCTTTATCAGCTGATGGTTATTTACCGGTTAAGGGTGGTTCTTTACCGGTTAGGGGCTCTTTATCTGCTAAGGGCTCTTTGCCTATAGCCGTCAAGCGTATCGAATTCAATGGTGCTGTTCAGTCTTCTCAAAAAAAGAATCCTGAGCTATTCAGCAACAGCAGGGTTGAACTGGAAGTGTTAAGTCCAGAGCAATACACCTTTCAGCTCAGCGGGCACTGGCTTGAAAGGGTGCCTGTCTCTCTGGAAGGCCGTGTCAACTTGAGTAATGCAGTGGCCCCCAGCCTGAACCTTTCTGCCAGAGATGTGGATTTGTCTTTACTGCCCGTTTCAGATCGGTCTGTTGCCGGATACGATCTGGCCGGAAGTCGTGTAAACCTTAATCTTGCTTCCTCTGTGGGAGGTGGCAGCAGGGGCAAGCTGATTTTTTCAAAGCTTGAAGCCAGACCAGTCAATCCGGAGCTTGATATCAATCTTGTGAAAGCTTTGATGGCAAATCCTCAGTCCATCATTGCCATAGATATTAAAGCCCGCTATGGTCAGTCGCCTCTGGTTGCGGCAGGAATAGCAATACACCAGACTTGGGAGAGAGTGCTTGAGCAGCCCTTACAGTATCTTTCCCATCAGGCAGGTATTACGCCAATGTTGTCCACTGAAATACAGATGCCGGCGGGTAAGGCTTTGTTGACAGAGAACGACAAAACACAATTAAAAGGTTGGAGTCGGGTACTCAGGATAAGACCTGAACTTAACCTTTCTCTAAAAGCGATGGCCAGCAAGGATCGAGATTGGCCAACTCTCTCCAGAGCAGAGCTTGAATCCGATCTGGTTGAACTCTATTCGGCGATCCATCAAACGAAGCCCGGAGAAGTAAAAGAGATTCCAGTAGACATCAGAGGGCATTTGATTGAGCAAATGTATCTTAGGGCTCATAATCGCAGATTACCCGAAGTGGGTGATGTCAGCCAGGATGAGCGTATTAAAGAAGCGGAGCAATGGCTGTTGGTAAACTGGCCTGCGAATCAGGAAAAAATGGATAAGCTGGCCAGTGATCGTCTTAATCTGGTGAGCGAATTTCTCCGCAATGAAGGTGTTAGCGAGAAACGCATTATTAGCAGCCCACCCTCAACGGTGAAACAGGCTGGTTCAGCTGTTGAAGTGCAGCTGGTCAATTAAAGTCGGTTGACGACAAAAAGCTCTTGCCCATGCAGGAGCTTTTTTTTGAGAGGGAAAGGGTTGGTTTATTCTGGAAGGGTTCAGTCAGCGGGACGGGTTGTTTAATTGTCCTTGCCAACGGGTAAACAACATGGCAGATACAAACAGTGCACTGCTGAATAAGGTAATCAGCCAACCATGAATGGAGTCTGTGATAAACCAGGCATCAAGCACACCGCTGATGAAGTAAAAGCAGAGAATGAAGCATAACCAGGCCGATGCTCTTGGCTTTCGCCTGATCAGCCCGTAAGCAGGCAGCAACAGCGGAATAATGGTGAATGACGCAATCATCCATATTGAGTTTTGGGGTGGGTGCAGCCAAAGCACTTTCGCAATCTGCGAAGCTAGCAGGCAGAAGTATAGTACCAGGCTCAACCGGTAGCTGAGATTGGCTTTTTGAGTCAGTTCCACGATTAAAGTATCTCCAGAACAGATTCCGGTGGGCGACCGACACGGGCCTGACCGTTGCTAAGGACGATGGGCCTTTCAATCATTTTTGGATAGGTTACCATTTTTGCAATTTGCTGCTGCTCTGAGAGATCCTGACCTCTGATATGATCTTTATATTCCTGCTCGCCTCTGCGCATCAGTTCTTCGGGGCTTTTACCGAGTTTTTTCAGAATGTCGTTTAAAGCGGCTTCGCTGGGTGGGGTTTCCAGGTAAAGCACTATATCAGGGTTAATACCTTTTTCCTCAATCAGGGTAAGAGTCTCTCTGGACTTTGAACAACGCGGGTTATGGTAAATTGTAACGCTCATATTGCTTTCTCTTGACTTGTCTTATCGTAAAGGGCAGCTGTCGACAGACCGGGAGCCTGAAGTCATACTGCGAGTATTATTTCTGTGACGGGAAGATTATCGTTGAATGGGTTTAGGTGCAATTGAAGCCATGTACTGATAATCACCGTACTCATGTTTGAGTGTGCGTTCATCATTCGCTGCTGGACACAGATCTAACAATAAACTTCCTTCAACAAGTGGGTATGATCATGCACAAGCTTAAACGGTTGCTGGTTGTGATAGCTGCAGTTGCAGTGGCTGGCTGCTCCAACCAGAGGCTTGACTGGGACTATAACAATACTCCTGCTGCCACCCGGTTGATGAAAGACTGGAAAACCTACGCGTGGCTGAACAAGGCAGGTGAAAACAATGAGGTTGAGGGGTATCACATTGATGGTTTGACGGATATGCGAATTCGGGCCGCTATTAACCGTGATCTTCAGGCCAGAGGGTATCGAGAGGTGAGCAAAGATGGTTATCCTGATTTTCTGGTAAATTATCTAACCACAACCCGCACACGCAGGGAACTGAATCAAATGACGACCTCCATGGGTTATGGTCCGGGTTTCCGGGGTATGGGCTTTACTACAGAAACCCGGGTGAGAGACTATCAGGAAGGTTCGCTCATTATCGATTTTGTGAATCCGGAAAACCATCAGCTGCAATGGCGTGGACGTTCGACTTCCAGAGTGATTCACGGTGCCACCCCCGAACAGCGGAGCGAAAAGATCAATACTGCGGTGGAGGCTATACTGAATGGCTTTCCTCCCGGGCACAAGAACTGATACGCTTCTCTGAGCTTGAGTCTGGCTGAAACTCTCTGGTCAGGCTCTTTTCAATATCAGGGATTCGTTATGTCAGGTTCGCTTCTTTCCAGTTCTTCACAGGCTCAACGTGTTCAGTGGCTTCGTGTCTATCTCCTGTCTGTCTCTGATACTTTCTTCAAGCACCGTTGCCTGAATAATGCCGCAGCACTGACTTATACGACACTTTTTGCTGTAGTGCCGATGATGACGGTTACCTACAGCATGTTATCGGCTATTCCTTCTTTCCAGGGGGTAGGCGAGATGGTGCAGAGTTTTATATTCAGTCACTTTGTTCCGACAGCGGGCGAGGTAATCCAATCATACCTTTCCAGTTTTTCTCAACAGGCACGAAAGTTGACCGGAGTGGGTGTTGCTTTTCTGGTGGTCACAGCATTCATGATGCTAAGGACCATTGATGGTGCCATTAATCAGATCTGGCAGGTGGACAGGGTTCGACGGGGCATTACCGGCTTTCTGCTCTACTGGGCGATTCTCAGCATGGGACCTTTCCTGATTGGTGTTGGTTTTGTGCTGACATCATATCTGGCATCTCTGAAGCTCATAGCTGATACCACTGCCTTTCTTGGGGTTGATCAGTGGCTGTTGCGATTGACTCCCATCCTGCTGAGCAGCATTGTTTTTACTTTGCTCTACATGGCTGTACCCAATCGGCGTGTGCCCTTTCGTCACGCTTTTACAGGAGCTCTGGTCGTGGCTATTCTTCTTGAGCTGGCAAAGAGTGGTTTTGCTCTGTTTATTACTCTGTCACCGTCGTATCAATTAATCTACGGTGCTTTTGCGGCTGTTCCCGTGTTCCTGTTATGGATTTATTTAAGTTGGATACTGGTTCTCTTTGGTGCGGTACTGGTCAGGAGTTTTGCTTTATCCAATCAAACCCGTAATGAATCACTTCCACCCTTGCTGGGGGTTTTGGTGGTTCTAAATGGATTTAATGAGCAGTTTCAGAAAGGGTTGAGTTTCAAGTTGAGGCAGCTACATCAGAGGGGGTGGAATCTTTCACTTGAGGATTGGGAGCTTTACACCAGTTACCTGCTGGAGCAGGGCGTTATCAGTAAAAATGATCTGGGTGAAATGATACTGGCCAGGGATCTTAGGCACCTTGAACTCAATACTATGTGTCAACGACTTCCCTGGTCTTTCCCATCGGATCAGCAGCTGGAGTCTGTTGAGACTCTGAACAAGCCCGAATGGTATGGTCAACTGGTGGATCGACTGAAACAGTTGAATGAAAAGCAGAGAGCTGTACTCGATTGTCATCTTGATGACCTCTTTATCGAATGTTGAAAATAATGAACCTGGCAGCCTGTCGGACTTAAGCGTCCGTAGCGAGGATTGCAATAAATGTAATCGGTTATAGCCGCTCGCCAGAATCACAGGAATCAGGGCAGACCCCGGAGAGAGCGGTAACGGCCTGATGATCTGAATCGTCTGTTCAGTTTCAAAACCGGTCTGTTTTTCAGGCCGGTTTTCTTATATTTGGAAAACAAAGTAGCAGGTTTGTTAGCTTCATGCTGGAAAGCTCAAATCCGAGGGGCTTCCGGACGACTTTATGAGGCATTCCAGCTAGAATCAAAACAAACTCATTATTGGATCTGATGGCAATGCGACTATTTTTTTTTCGACTCTTCCCGCTTTTACTGGCCAGTCTCTTTCTGTCAGCCTGTACTAAGCCGGATTTGACCGATACCCAGGGAAAAGGTGTTTTTCTCAAGGCTGACAAAGCTCAGTGGACCGTTATAAACATCTGGGCCCATTGGTGTGGTCCCTGTCGTGAAGAGGTTCCGGAGCTGAACGCTTTGGCCAGGGAAGGACAAATTCGGGTTCTCGGGTATGATTTCGATAACAGTCAGGGAGAAGAGCTGGTAAAAAAAGCTAAAAATATGGGCATACAGTTTCCTGTTCTTACCCAGAGTCCGCTGGCGCTGCTGGAGACCAAAACCCCTCAGGTATTGCCTGCGACAATGATTTTGAATCCACAGGGAAAGCTGATAGAAGTACTATATGGACCTGAGACGAAGGATAGCCTGAAAAAGAAAATTCGGGCATTGATGAATAAGGTTAATGCAAATGGCTAATGAATGCAGACGCGCACTGATTGAAGGAAGAGTGCAGGGCGTTTGGTATCGTGGCTCCACCCAGCAGGAAGCCAGAAAACTGGGTGTCACCGGCTGGGCAAAAAATCTGCCAGATGGAAGGGTTGAAGTTTTAATGTGTGGTGAACAGAAGGAGCTCGACGAGCTGGTGGCCTGGCTGCATAAAGGTCCTCCTATGGCTCGGGTTACTGATGTCAGTGTTTCCAGTGAGCCTGAACAGTTGTTCTACGACTTTACAACCGGTTAATCAAGTGATGGCATGGCCGGAGCAACGGGTTCAGTCTCAGTCATTTCTCCAGTGGCGATCCCAGTTCTTGTACACTCGCTCAGGATACCAGGTTTTACCGAGGCTGCCATTGTAACGGGCCAGTGCCCGGGTCAGGTTGCCTTTTTCCTTTTCCAGATAATAACTGAGAATATGGCTACCGTATTTCAGATTAGTCTCTACGTCGGTCAGGTTATCCTGTGGGCGACCAATGACGTTTTTCCAGAATGGCATAACCTGCATCAGGCCCTGGGCTCCGGCAGAAGAAACAGCAAACCGGTCAAAAGAGGATTCTGTCTGTATTAATGCCAGCACCAGTTCGGGGGAGAGCTTTGCCGCAGTGGCCTTCTTGTGAATTTTTTTGAGTAGCTCCAGTCGCTGTCGCTGACTCTGTTGCTTCATAAATGGCTTTAGCCGGCTGGACATATCGACCAGCCAGACTTCTGCCTCGAAACGATCGGAAAAGCTCTCGGTGGTGCTGAGTGCTTCTTCCAGATAGATTCTCAGGCCTTCATCCACTTTCTGTTGACTCAAGCCGATTGCAGGAGTCAGCAGAAGTGTGAGGATGAAACCCGTGATCAGGTTGTTTTTATTATAAAACGACGGCCGTTTGATAATCGGTTCAGGCCAGGCGTTCCTTAAGAAAGTCTGAAATTTCACTGAGTGCCAAGTCTTCGCGATCCGCTGTCCTGCGGTATTTGTATTCTACCTGACCGTTCGCCAGCCCTCTATCACTCAGGACTACCCGGTGTGGAATGCCGATCAGTTCCATGTCGGCAAACTTGACGCCGGGACTGGCCTTTCGATCATCCAGAAGGACATCGTAGCCTGCTTCAGTCAGTTCCTTGTAGAGGTTTTCGGCGGCTTCACGGACGGCTTCAGACTTCTCAATCTTCAGGCCAACAATGGCGATCTGGAAAGGCGCAATGCTTTCGGGCCAGATGATTCCGCGATCATCATGATTTTGTTCAATGGCGGCAGCGACGACACGGGAAACCCCCAGACCATAGCAACCCATCGCCATAGTCACGGCTTTTCCGTTTTCATCCAGTACGGTAGCATTCATGGACTCGGAGTATTTGGTGCCCAGTTGAAAAATATGGCCAACTTCGATACCACGTTTGATTTCCAGAGTGCCCTTACCGCACGGGCTCGGATCACCTTCTACAATGTTTCTCAAATCGGCGATGCGGTCGAAAGAGGCGTCTCTTTCCCAATTGATCCCAAAATGATGTTTGCCATCCAGGTTGGCTCCTGCACCGAAGTCAGACATGACCGCAACCGTGCGATCAACAATGCAGGGGATTTTGATGCCAACCGGGCCCAGTGAGCCGGGTCCGGCGCCCATGATGGGTTTGATCTCTTCTTCTGTTGCAAAGCGCAAAGGTGCTGCAACTTCAGACAGTTTTTCTGCTTTGATTTCATTCAGCTCGTGATCACCGCGAACTATCAGGGCAACGAAGTCTGCTTCCGCTTCTTCGTCTGCCGCGACAATCAGAGTCTTGACCGTTTTCTCTATAGGGAGGTTGAACTGCTCAACCAGGTCAGCGATAGTCTTTGCTGCGGGGGTGTCGACCAGACGCATGTCCTCGGAAGGAACTGCTCTTTCGTGGGCAGGTGCCAAGGCCTCTGCTTTTTCAATGTTGGCCGCGTAGTCACTCTGGTCGCTAAAAACGATGGCGTCTTCACCGGATTCGGCCAGTACATGAATTTCGTGTGAGGCACTGCCTCCGATGGAGCCTGTATCCGCTTCCACGGCTCTGAAATTGAGGCCCAGACGGGTAAAGATGCGGTTATAGGTGTCGTGCATATTTGCGTATTCACGACCAAGGCATTGGTGATTGGTATGGAATGAATAGGCGTCCTTCATAATGAACTCTCTACCACGCATCAGGCCAAAGCGGGGGCGGATTTCATCACGGAATTTGGTTTGGATCTGGTACAAATTTACAGGCAGCTGTTTGTAGCTGCTGAGGGTGTCACGAACCATATCGGTGATGACTTCTTCATGAGTAGGACCGATTACGAAGTCTCGCTGATGGCGGTCTTTAAATCTGAGCAGCTCAGGACCAAACTGATCCCAACGGCCGGTTTCCTGCCAGAGTTCAGCCGGTTGTACGGCAGGTAGCAAGACTTCCTGTGCGCCAGAGCGGTTCATCTCTTCACGAACAATGTTCTCGACCTTCTGGAGAACGCGCAGACCCATGGGCATCCAGCTGTAGAGTCCGGATGCCAGTTTACGGATCATACCTGCTCGCAGCATCAGCTGGTGACTGACGACGACGGCATCAGAAGGTGTTTCCTTGAGGGTAGAGATCAAGGATTGACTAGTACGCATGTGCTCAGTTATCCGATTATCAAAACGCAAAGGCCGCATTTTACTACGGTTGTCCAGAGACGTCATGACGTTGAGCGAATCACAGTCGAATTTCACCAACAGGTTGGTTATAGTGCTGCGAATTATTACTGGCAACTCGGCTAAACCGGAGTAAATTATGAGCGAATTTCAGCTGGATAACAGACTGGAGGAAGACTGCTTTGTCATGGGGGATCTCCCCCTTTGCCGAGTTTTGCTGATGAATGACAATCAGTATCCCTGGCTTATTTTGGTGCCCAGAGTGGCAGGGGTTCACGAAGTCTTTCATCTTGATGAAGAACAGCAGTTGCAGTTGGCTTGTGAGTCGTCACTGACGGCTGCAATTCTGAGTGATGTTTTTGAGGCCGATAAGATGAATGTGGCGGCACTGGGTAATACGGTTAAACAGCTGCATGTTCATCACATTGTTCGCTATGAAAGTGATGCTGCCTGGCCAAACCCGGTTTGGGGCAGGTTGCCAGCTAAGCCCTATGATAAGGGGCAGGTCAGTGAGATCAAAAAAAAGCTGGAATCACTGTTCAGTTGTTTTGAATGAATGGGGTGTTTGAAATGAATGAGGAACTGATTGAGCTGCAGACCCAGGTCAGCTTTCAGGAAGATACCATTGCCCGGCTTAATGAAGTCGTGACCCGTCAGCAGCAAGAAATTGATAGCCTTAAACAGGAGATGACTCAGCTGAAAAAGCAATTAATGGCCATGGCCAGTTCTCAGTTGGAAAAGCAGGAGGAGAGTGCGCCTCCACATTATTAATCACGGCCTGACGCGAACGGGGGGCAGGGGGGGGCGGCCCCGTTCATTAGAGGTGTGTTGATC